>DEUU01000144.1 GCA_002362735.1 Dehalococcoidia bacterium UBA3254 | reverse complement strand
TGACCCGGCGCTTCCCCACTCTTCCCGGAAGCGGAGTCCGGGATGACATCAGCTCAGTTGCAATCGAGTGAAGACCATCAATTGCTGATCGCCATAACCCTATTACCCCAGGGAAATTAATAAAGGCTATGGGGATTAACTGAAAACTAATAGCTGAAATATAACCTCCGGAAAAAACCCGACTATTTCTTCTTACGTCGAGAAGCACTTTTCTTTTTTACGCTAGCCGGAGGCGTTAGTTCAAGGGGTGACGGTTGCGGCGCTAATTCGATGACCGGTGTTTGGGGTGCAATTTCGAAAACCCGTGCCGATTCCTGCTCCTCTAGAATTTGTTTAGCTCGAAAATAGTGCTCCGTATCTTTTCCTTCGGGACGACCCTCTTTCTCCCAAATAGTAAAAGCCATTTCTTTGATTTGTTCCTCTGTCGCCATGATTACCACCTCTTTATACCAATTAAAATTATCAGGTTGAAGCAATGTTCAGACAACATACAGATAAGCCATCAACTCAGTATGATGACGAAAACTCTTGCATCTCCTATTGTAGTGAATATCAATAAACTAATTCTAACTCCAATATTAATTATAAAGAACGAATATATTACTTAGCTGCAGTAAGTAATTGTACTTATTGGCTCACTACGACTATGATTTCGAGACTAAATTATCCGCCACGAAGTTAACGCCTGGATTCGTCGCAGCGCCATTTTATCAGAGATAATGGTCTATATATTTACTCATTCAAAAAACACTCAGGAGGTTAGCCAGCCGCCATCGATTACAATTGAGGAACCGGAGATGTAGTCGGACTCTTCTGAGGCTAAAAATAAAGCCAGGTTAGCGATATCTTCGGGTGTCCCTAATCTCCCTTTAGGAATTCGTTGCAGGACACCGCGTAAAACAGCCTCATTGTTTTTGGTATCAGCCGCCATAGGAGTATCAATAGCCCCTGGCAAAATGGCGTTGGCGTTAATGCCCTGAGGGGTTAGCTCTAGAGCCAGGGCTTCTGTTAAGCCGATAACGCCTCCCTTGGAAGCGGTATAGTGAGATATTTGCGGAAAAGCGATGCCGCAACCGCCGGAAGATATCGAGGCGACATTGATGATGCGGCCCCATTTCTTTTTCACCATTTCTCGAGCGGCTGCCCGAGCGCACAGGAACTGGCCTCGCAGGTTCACACTAATCACCCGGTCCCAGTCCTGATCGGTAAGTTCCAAAAAGGGTTTATAACTAATGATCCCAGCATTATTGACCAGAATATCTAAACCCCCAAACTCTTCCACCGTCTTTTTGACCATATCGTCAATTTCGTCAGTATGGCTGACATCGCATTTAATAGCCAGCCCTCGGCCTCCCAACTTCTTGATTTCATCTACCACCTTCCGGCAGTCTTCCAGATTGATATCACTGACAGTAACATTAGCCCCAGATCCAGCTAAGGTCAGGGATATCCCCCGGCCGATTCCTCTTCTAGCCCCGGTGACTATAGCAGTTTTTCCGTTAAGTGCCATGTTTATTCCTCCTTATAAGAATTGTATGTCATTCTAAAAATCACAGAATACCAATTCTTTTCCTCTAATTTAGGATTATAATATTTTATTTTACATATTCAGGTTCTGAGATGGCTCCTCAACCGGGGTAGCCAAATCGAAATTGATCATATTAGTGAGGAGCAGTTAAGTAAAGTTATGTGCAGTAAACTTGAATTATATTTCAACCTTAAATAAAATGAAATTATAGTAACCTCGCTTTACCCGGTTAGAACATGAAAACCCGGTAAAGACGGTTTTCGAGTCGCCTGTAATACTCAAAATTCTACAGCGTTAACAGCTTAACCTGACCCTTTGGCTTATTCTTTTTGCCACCTTAATCAGATAATATTAGATACAGAATAGGCTAAAGAAATTTAACCCGCAGTCAGGAAAGCTCTAAATTGCCATCTGCAAAGATAACGAGGGCGGAATTGGGCGGATATCCATGCTATGTAAAGTCTTTTTCGGGAGAAGTCAACTATGTTAAGGCAAGAAAAAAAGGACCCTTTGGAATCTATACTGGAAAAACGAGTCGACAAAGCTAAATATATCCAGGAAACCGGTTTCCATCTGGGCATAGTACTGAGCCCGGAGGAGAAGAAAGTAATTCTCCTGGATGAAGAAGCCACCCGGAAAGAAAAGGAAGCTGAGGAAGCCCGAGTTAAAGCTGAACAGGCAGTAAACGAAGCTACGCAAAAGGAACAGATAGCCTGGGAAGCCCGTCAAAGGGCTATTCTGGCTGCGGAAGATTTAAGACGTAAAGAAGAACAAAAAGCTAAAGAAGCCAAACGCAACGCCAAAAAGGATCCCAAAGCCATGATCATTGCACGGGACGACAGCGAACTCCTGGACGGCACCCTCACATTGAATTTCAACCCGGGCGCCCAGTATAATAAGATTTCCTCTTTAGTACGTTCCCTGTCGCATGATTCCAGCATCAAAGTTGTGGCCACTGGCGGAGTGGTGGGGAAGGGCTAATGGATTAAGGTTCTAATCGGAAATTTCGTGCCTCTTTTCCTGATCCTGTATCGTCTCCCGGATGTACAGGAGATTACCCGGAAAGGTAGTGAAATCCAAATTAAACTTCGCTAAGCCGGATTACAGAAAAGCCCCAGCTTACCCTGGTTGAAAAAAGCATTGTTCCAACCATAATACAAGTGTTTTTTCGTTAAAATTCGACTAATACTATGATAGGACTTAGGTACTGGTAAATCAGGGCGAATACAAGCAGAAG
>DEUU01000020.1 GCA_002362735.1 Dehalococcoidia bacterium UBA3254 | reverse complement strand
TATGTACCGCTGCCGCCGGCGTCGCGAAAGAAGAAGGTCGTTGTTGTCGGTGGTGGTCCTGCCGGCATCCAGACCGCGCTCACCGTATCGGAGCGGGGCCACGAAGTTGTGCTCTACGAGAGGAGCAACACACTGGGCGGGAACGTCGTGCTCGGGGCAGGCCTAGAAATAAAGGCAGACATGAAGCGCTATTTGTCGTGGCTTCAGCGACAGGTGGCGAAAGCCCCCGGTGTGACCGTAAAATTGAGCACGGAGGGGACCGTCGAGAACGTACTCGCGGATAGACCCGATGTTGTCGTCATCGCAGTCGGTGCGGATCCGATCATCCCGCCTATCCCCGGTGTGGACAAGCCTCACGTTGTGTGGGCCGGCGACATTCACTCAGGGAAGACCGGGGTGGGAGATACCGTGGTCGTAGTCGGCGGCGGTTCCACCGGTGCGGAAACGGCCGTGCAACTGGCGAAGGACGGGAAAAAGGCTGTCATGATCGAAATGCTCCCGCAGGCCACTGTTGTTGCCGGTTGGCCGCGGGGCCTCATGGATATGGTGGAGAAGTACGCCGTTCCCTTCCTTACGGAGACAAGACTGGAGGAGATCACCGATACGGGCGTCATTGTTATCGACAAGACATGGAAACGCTACGAGATCCAGGCCGAGACGGTCATTCTGTCTCTTGGCTTCAAGGCGCGGACTGAAATTGTGAACCAGTTCGGAGACCTCGGCGCTGAAGTATACACAGTCGGAGATTGTCTGAAACCACAGGCGATAAAGGAGGCCGTTCACGGCGGGTTCAACGTGGCCGTTGAAATATAGGCAGAACATGGCGAGTTACTAAGCGAGTAATAGAAGGAGCTTAGATCATGGACATCCCAAAGACATGCAAGGCGGCACTGCTTGAAGAGTACGGTAAACCTTTACAAGTCCGTGAAGTCCCGATTCCCCGGGTGGAACCCATGGGCATTCTGGTTAAAGTGGAAATGGCCGGAATTTGCGGGACCGATATTCACATGTGGAGGGGAGATCTAGGTGGGAGGGTTACCTTGCCGTTGGTTCCCGGACACGAAACCGTAGGCATAATCGTAAAGTTAGGTGCAGGCCGTACACATGATTGCGCCGGTCAAACCATAAAAGAAGGGGACAGGATTATGTGGGCTCATGTTGATTGCGGGGAATGCTATCCCTGTAAAATGATGAAACAACCAACCCTATGCGAAAGACGATTTGATTATGGCTTTAATTATTCCCTTACCGGTTCTTTTGCGGAATATGAGTATGTAGTCCCAAAAGCTGATGTCGTCAAGATACCTGATGGGCTTACCAATGAAGAGGTTGTAGGTGTATGCTGTGCCTTCAGAACGGCAGTTGCCGCCTTTGAAAGATTACATGGTCTTGGTATGCAGAGCAATATCGTCATCCAGGGAGCGGGACCAGTAGGCCTGTATTCTGTTGTTTTATCTAATATCTGTGGAGCTGGCAAAACCATTTGTATTGGTGCTCCTTCCCTGAGACTGGACTTGGCTAGGAAAATGGGGGCTGACGAAGTCATCAATATAGATGATTTTAAGGATGCGGTCGAACGAAAAGAGAGAGTTTTAGCCCTTACCGACGGGAAAGGTGCAGATATTATCGTAGAAGCTTCCGGAGTACCTATTGCCTTTGCCGAAGGTCTAGATCTGTTGAGGAGGGGGGGAAGATATCTTGTTGTAGGACAGACATCTGCCCAAGGTATCATCAGTATAAGCCCAGCGGTAGTAGTCTGGAAAAACCTAGAGATAATCGGGCAATGCTCGGCCGATATAAGCCATTATTATAAAGCCTTACAGATTATCAAGAATAACCGGCAAAAATATCCCTTTGCCGAGTTTATAACGCATAAATACAGACTGGATGAAATTAATATCGCTTTTACTTCTATGCAAGCGGGAAAAGATATTAAGCCGGCACTGGTCCCTTGAAAGGAGAAACTAAGGAAAGGTCTGAAATGCAATTCGATAAGGCATATACTTAGATTTTGCTACGAATGATCGTTAACGTGCAACTATTCTAGTCCCAGAATGCCGAATAGAAAATACTATGTTTTTGATTTCGAAATCCATTTTGCCGCTAAAATATCTTCAACTTTTAATAAATTAAGATTCATTGCTTGTAACCTTCAAGGGTTTATAGTAGGCTCCTTCCTTCGTCTCCCCAATAAAAGAGAAAATCATTTCACCGTTATTATTTTTCCAGATGTAACAATATTAATTTCTCATCTATTGATATAACTTAAGGATCTTTGACTGTGACAGTCCAGTTCTCCCTGGCATTCGTTCCCCGAGCATAACCATGACCCGGCCTCCCATCTTTTCGACAAGTTATCTCAAATCGTCGCGCAGGTCGCACTTCTCATTTGGTAATCTTGCAGTGAAGATTAAGGATTAACGGGTAAATACCAGTAAATTCTGCCCGCAGGTTATTTTCAATTCCCCGTTGGTCACCTCGATTTTGCCAGTAGTTTGCAAGAGCTTTAGGTAATCGTTTTCCTGCTTGGTGAGATTGGCATCCAGACTCCCGATTAAAGTCCACGCCATATTTGAGATAGTTAGTATACAGTCTCTATTAACTGTGAACGTGCCACCATATCCATTAATACCGGTATTTCCACGGACTGATTTATCTTTACTCACGAACTCTAGGGTAATGCCGCTACCTATCACGGTTTGAAGATTATTCGGGTCGCCGTAGGACTTAAGTTTCCATGTGACATCCTGCCATTCGGCATTATCACAGGCTGGTTTAGCACAGGCTCCGGTGGAAAATGTGAATAATAAGATAAAGCCCAATGAAAATAGTTTCATTCGCATTTTATTCCTTCTCCTGTCCTGATTTTACTAATTGCGCAGAAAGGAATTCCCCGTATAAATTGTAATTGACTTAATAATTAGCCAACTCTAACTTCAAACTTGCATAGAAACAACTGCACTTATTTCCTATTATAAACTGCCTGAAACCCTTGCGTATTATTCTAACGTAAATAAAGTCAAGCCAATTATCATCCTTTTTATCTCGTTATTAGTATTGCTTTAATCATTTCCCAAGAGTAATCCCAGGGAGAATGGCTAAATTTAATCTTTTTATGGTAGTCTCAAGGATATACCATTTGGCCGGAATATATTTATTACCTTTAAATAGCTAAGTCTCTTTATTTATCATTTACTTTGGGCATATACTTAGAAGGTATGAAGAAATGGTCTCGACATGCAATCTGAGCCCTGGCGAAAAATTCTTTACCTGGTAACAGTCTCTGAGTTTATCGCGGTAGTAGCCTTCGGTTTCTTTGCTCCTTTCATACCGCTATATATTCAGCAACTCGGAAATTTAACCCAAGAAGAGGCAGCCTTGTGGTCGGGAATCGCTATGGGTGGAGGTGGAATAGGTGCGTTTCTTAGTGCTCCATTATGGGGTATGCTTGCCGATCGCTGGGGGCGGAAACCCATGCTCATTCGGGCTCAAATATTAGGAGCTATTATTGCCGGGCTGTTTGCCGTTGCTCCTAATATTTATGTCTTTTCTGTTTTGCGTATTCTAGCAGGTGTCTTAACAGGCATTATTCCGGCTGCTCTCGCCCTGGTAGCGGCGGTTACTCCCCGGGAAAAAATTCCTTTTGCAATGGGAATTTTAATGGCTGCCATTTACAGTGGCACTACCATGGGACCTTTGATGGGCGGCTTTTTGGCGGATAAATTTGGCTATCATACTACCTTCATAATCACCAGTATTCTTCTCTTTTTAGGGAGTATGATTATTTTGTTTTTTGTGAAAGAACATTTTCAACGCCCAACCCGGGAACAGCAGACTTCCATGAAAGATTTGGTTCATCTGGCGATATCTCCGGAAATACTATCTTTACTAATAGTGATTATTAT
>DEUU01000013.1 GCA_002362735.1 Dehalococcoidia bacterium UBA3254 | reverse complement strand
TGTTTCCGCAAACCAAGAACACTTAGCTATAAGCTCAATTATCGGGACCTCCAATGCAACAGCAATTCTTTCGAGTGTATCCAATGAACAGACCGTTGAGAAAGTGACTATTTCAGCAACATTCTTATATCCGGCAGGGTTTTGCCTTTTAAAAAGTCAATGGTTTACGACGGGTACATAACTAACCGCGCTGGACTTCTCGTAATATTGGTTTACGTAGATGATAGTCGTCGCTCCTACGGTCTTCTTGACACGTTTCCATCACCATCGTAGACAAAGGTGGTCGTGATGCTATCCCTGGTAATGGTATTAGGTCTATTCTCCACATCCTAAGTAATCGTTCTTCCATCGCTGGTGAGTAAGTTCCCGTTATCGTCATAGGCATAGCTCGTGCCTCCAACCGAAGCTAATTTTTCTTACCACTGGACAAACATCGGCATCACTCTACCAACGCGCGTAGGCTTGCCATTCAGGGTAAAGGCTTAAACTAACAGGTTAATTTGAGTGTTTGTATGCCTGACCGCGGGGTAAAATCGCCAGAATGTAAACGATTCTTTTTGCCAAGTCTACTTCATAGATAATTCTCAGATTACCAGCCCTGTACCGGTATTTTCCGGCCATTCCTTGTAAAGGTTTTATATTGACGTTTTGAATCGGGTCTGACTCCAAGCTGATAAACGCCTTATCTAGCCTGGCGGCAGTATTGACGCTTACCTTGTTGTAGTATTTCAGGGCTTCCCTGGAGAGGGCGATTCTAAACGTTGGTTCGTTTGACATCATGCCACCAGACAAAATCACCTTTGCGGACCTGCTGCTCTCCTCGCTTAAGAATAGCAAGCTCCTTATCCGTCAATTCTTCCTTCTGCTCTCGCAGCCATTCGGCAAATTTTAACACGATGCGGCTCTCATCATCAGAGAGTTCATTCACAACCTTTTTTAGCTCTTGTTTAGCTGCGCTCATAATTCTGCTCCAGTGGTGATTGAACCGGTCATTGTTTGAATTTCGGTGTGATAAAACCTGGCCTTGTTACCATTACATAATATCTGATAATATCATAAAATTCAAAGGCATAAATAACCTCAGGATTGTAAGGATATATCCACTATTAAACTCCTCTTTAATAACATTTTGCTTTATTAAAGAAAAAGGACATTTCCTTTAATAATAGACCTCACCCACTGGATTAATAAATCTTTATTCGTTATGTCAGGACTAAAATTTAAGGGGGTCCGATGAAAATCGGACACCCTTATCTTAGTTAACTTTTTACAACTGCAAAGTCAAGCAAGATGGCTATTTACCCACTTTTTGAAACTACCACTGGACAAACATCGGCATCAATGTTAAGAGTGACATATGATTTAGTTGAAAATGATTCGGCAGGTCCATTGCTGATCCTTGTTTGTTAGATCATCTTCCCCTGGCATTTGATGAAAAGGACGAAGAAAAGGACAAAGAGGATTGACAAAATCCAGTATTGGTAATACATTGTAAATATAATGTATTAACCACATGAGGGGGAGACTATGTTAAAAAAACTTACCAGGCATGGTAACAGCCTAGCGCTTGTGATAGACAAAGGGGTGCTTGAGCTTCTTAATATCACTGACCAGACACCTCTCGAAATTTCAACAGATGGCACGCTTCTGCTAATCTCACCAGTCAGAGATGAGAAAAGGAAGCGTCAGTTTCAGGAAGCGCTTGGCAAGGCCAACACAAAATTCGGAGGCGCTCTTAAGAGGCTTGCTGATTGATTGAGCCTATCTTTCTTGGACTTGACGAGGTTATTGAAATTCATAACGACCAGATAGAACGGTATGGCGGGTGTGCAGGAATCCGCGACCTTGAGCTACTGAAGTCTGCCGTCGCAATGCCGTCTGTCGGTGTTGGTGCTAGTTATCTACACACGGATATTTTCGAAATGGCAGCCGCTTATCTCTTTCACATTGTCCGAAATCATCCATTCATGGATGGTAACAAACGGACCGGCGCCGTAGCCGCTGTCGTCTTTCTCCTGATGAATGGAATGGACCTTCATGCCGATGAGGATGCCTTCGAAAAGGTTGTTCTCTCAGTAGCAGAAGGAAAAATGGACAAGCCGGCGGTCACCGCGTTTTTCAGAAATTGTTCTACCTAATCCAATAATCTTGCACCGTCTATCATGGGTTCATTTTTCAGTATTTTGTCATTAAGCCATTTCTGACTTTTTTGCACAACCCTTTCCCTTGTTTGATAGCCTGGCGACACTGCTCTAGCCCATACTAGCCAAGCTATCCTCTAAAAAATCCTTTTCTACCTTGAGCCGACCAATTTCTTGATATAGCTTTTTAATCAGGTCTTTCTTATCCTGAGTTTTCCGCGATGAGCCGTTTTCAAGATGCCGACGGCTTCCTCGGCCATTATTTTCTTCCACTGGGTAAACCGCGTGTTGACAGGGTTGGTTGTTACACGTATAATACACGTGTAAGGGGTATTATGATGCAAAAGAAATTGACGGTAACAATTGATGAAGAGGTCTACAAAGGTCTCCGTAAAAATATAGGGCCACGAAAGATAAGCAAGTTCATTGAGGAATTGGTCAGACCACACGTTATTCATCCTGACCTGGAATCAGCTTATGCTGAAATGGCCAAAGATAAGAAGCGGGAGAGAGAAGCTGTCGAGTGGGCGGAGGTTACTTTCAAGGACCTGGTTCATGAAACGCGGTGAGGTCTGGTGGATAAACTTCGATCCATCCATCGGCGGGGAAACCCAAAAGAAACGACCCGCAGTAATTGTCAGTAATAACGCCTCAAACAAGTATCTTAACCGGGTTCAAGTTGTTCCTCTCACCTCCAGGACAGAGCGGCTTTATCCCAGTGAAGCTCTGATAGCTTTTGATGGTAAGGAAAGTAAAGCTATGGCAGACCAACTGGCGACTGTGAGCAAAACCAGGTTATTAAGCTGTGCTGGAACAATTTCCCAAGATGAGATGCACAGAATAGAAGAAGCCATCAAAATACAGTTAGCCATTGATTAGTTGTATTTGAAAAAGATTACTGTTTCCGCAAACCAAGAACACTTAGCTATAAGCTCAATTATCGGGACCTCCAATGCAACAGCAATTCTTTCGGGCGTATCCAATGAACAGACTGCTGAAAAAGTGACTATTTCAACAACATCCAAATTAAATGTAGTTAGCGAAAGTGAGACAGTCAAAACATAATATTTTCAATACCTTTATGGCGGTTCCTCTGCTTTTTGTATTTCTAAATCCGTCCTTCCGAGTCAATAAATTGAGTGATTGTGACTTATTGGCTAGTTAAAATTAGTCAAACTGTCTATTGACGTTTGGGTGTAAGCCTTTAAAATTAGAATCGTACCTCCAGTATCACATACGAAATATTCTGCTATTAAAGATGCTGGAATCAAAAGAACCTTACCCCCCTGAGATTAGAATTAGAATATCGATCCGGAGAAGGGAAGGAACAACATGGTAAAGCAAACAACAAAGATATTAGTTGTGGATGACGACATCCAATATTTGTTAATGATGCAGGAAATTTTAAATATGTATAATTTTGAGGTCATTACAGCCTGTAACGGCCAAGAAGCCCTCAAAGCATTCAAAGACCATTCACTCTTCCTGGTACTATTAGATATTATGCTGCCGGATATCGATGGATATACGTTGTGCAAAAACATACGGTCATTCTCCAACGTTCCGATCATCATGGTGAGCGGAAAAGACACTATGAAAGACGAGATATCCGGGCTGGCGGCTGGGGCGGATGACTATATTGCCAAACCTTTCTTGCCGGATAAGTTAATTGCTCATATCCGGACGGTACTCCGCCGGACGTCATTTCCGGAAATACAATCTCCTGAATCTTATTTTGAGTGCGGCGATCTGAGGATTGACTTCATGAAACAAACAGTAACCGTCAGCAAAGAGGTCATCGACCTTTCAGCTACCGAATACCGGATACTAGCTTTCCTGTCTAAAAAGGCAGGCGAAGTAGTATTTCGGAATGAAATAATAAATGAGATCTGGGGAGAAGAGAATGAGGGAAACATCCATTCCCTGGAAGTCAACCTCTCCCGTCTCCGCCACAAGCTTCATGACCCCAGCCCGGATTTCAAGTATATCAAAAACCGCTACGGGCAAGGATATTTAATTCGCAATCTATCATCCTGAAACCCATTCTTCATTTAACGGGCGATTTTCAAGTCGAAGAACCTCTTTTTGCCGGTAATAGTACGAAAATCCCTTTGTCAATCCTCACAATTCTCACAATATTGTGAGAATTTCAGTCTTAAAGCGATACAATCGATACACTAATCCTCACAACATTGTGAGTTGACTTGATTTAGCCCTATGTTAGAATAATTTTACCTGGTAAATAAACACTAACGATAGACCCATAAGACTTCCGGTATTATCCAAGACAGCAAATCTCGCCAGGAAATCTAATTTTGAAAGATTCCTTTCAATGAGCGGGGATGTTTTTGTCTCAAAAATCCAGCTCCGCCCTTTAGATTTAGCTTAAGAAAATTGAAATAAATTGAAGAAGGAGAACGAAATGAAAAGCACAGCAGGGATCTTCAGAAATTCAAGGATTTTTACATCTCTCAGTATTTTACTGGCTCTTATCATGATTTTTAGCCTTTTACCAAATGAAATACTGGCTCAAAACCTGCATTTTAATTCCGGGAACCCAACCGTAACCACGCAGCAAGCGGAAAGCCTGTCTCCGGATGCCTCGGAGACTTTACCTCCTGCGGACACTCATGATCATAAGTCTCCGCTCGGCCCTCCGCAGGGAAAAAACAAATTATCTGATAGACTCGATAAAGAAGGTAAATTCCTGGACTATATTACAGCTTACTCCAGTGATAAGAAAGCGGTTTTGACCATCCCGGCCGGCGCTCAAAGCCTCACGGCCGATGGTAAACCTTTAACCGAAATCATCCTGGCCCGGCTAACCAAACTACCCGGCACACCCCAGGACAAGTCCCAGTTCATCGGCCTCATCTATGAGCTCGGACCGGAAGGACTGAGTTTTGATTCACCCGTTACTCTAACCTTAACTTTCAATCCCTCCCAGATTGCCTCCGGAGCGAAGCCAGGCGATCTTTCCATTGCTTATTTTGATAAAGAAAAATCCAACTGGATCAATTTACAGGGTAAAGTAGACTTGGAGAACAAAACCATTTCAGCGGATATCGGCCAGCCAGGTCCCTATACTATCCTTGCGCCTTATAAGCCGGAAAATATTCCCACTCCCAAACCCCGCCCGACACCTACTCCGGTCATTGGCAACTCTTCCGCGTCCCTGAAAGTATCGGCTGAAGTCAGTCCCAACAAAGATAATGAAATCATCTCTTCTACCGGGAAAATTCAGGTCAAGATCCCGAAGGGAGCGGTCTCCGAACCGTTAGACATTGAAATGACCGAACTTCCTCCGCCCCCGGGCACCGGCATAAAAATGGTACATTATTTCAAGCTGGAAGCTTCCAACAAGTCCATGGCTAAAGTCAGCTCTTTCAACAAAGAGCTTGAGATCAGCATCCAAAACAGCCCGGAAGAACTAAAGGGACTGGACCCGGATTCAGCCCTTTTCTGCTATTATGATGAAAAAGAGAAATCATGGGTGCCACTACCCAATAACCGTTTCGATAAGGATAATTATACCCTTACGGCGACCACGGACCATTTTTCTTATTTCGGTGAACAATTAAATGTACTGGTCAATTATCCCGGCCGGGTCATGGCCGGCGAAGTAGACCTGCAATCCGGATCATCCGTATTCAGTTACCCGCTTGAGCTCCCTCCCGGACCGGGCGGTTTTCAACCTTCACTCAGCCTAACCTATAGCAGCTCTGTTCTTGATGAGACCAAAAGCAAACGAACATCGGCTTCCTGGGTCGGCCTGGGATGGAACCTCAGCGTTGGCAAGGCGATGGAGTGACCCAACTCTACGTAGAAATCGAGAAATGGGACAGCGTTAATGAAGAAGCCTGGCTGTGGGCCAGCAAATCCGGCTGGATCCTCTCCAGCACCCAGGATACCAATTTATTCATCTATTACGATAGCCTTCATACCGATAATGCGACCTATGTCGGAAACACTTCCAGTGCCCCAGCGCAGGTAGTCTGGGATGCCAGCTACCTGGCGGTGTATCATATGAGCGATGGAGCGGATACCTCTCATATCTACGACAGCACAAGCAACGCACATAATGGGGCCAAGTATGCCGCTAACCAGCCCTTGCAGGCAGACGGACTGAGCGGCAAAGCCCAGACCTTCGACGGCACGGATGATGAAATCTGGTGCGGGACGGGGATTGACTTCAACCAGAACAGCATTACCTACGAGATGTCCGGCAAGACGGCGGTCTCCACCCAGGGTCAGACTCCGCTCAAGGTCTGGTCGGACCCCCTCATTACCGAATGGATCGGCACCCTGGAATGGCCCCTGGCGGACGGCCGAAATGCGGTCTTCGGAATCTGGGATGAAGTGGATGCTTCCATCTACCGCTACCTGGAGCCCTATGACGATTCCAGTGA
>DEUU01000354.1:38613-60496 GCA_002362735.1 Dehalococcoidia bacterium UBA3254 | reverse complement strand
CAGGCATTGTATATCAAGAGCAAGATACCCAAAGCCAAAGTAACGGTCTGTTATATAGATATCCGGGCATTTGGGAAAGGGTACGAGCAATTTTATGAGAGGGCGCAGGGAGAAGGAGTGATCTACCGAAGGGGATTAGTATCAGAAGTCTACCGGAAATGGGAGAAGCTGATAGTGAGGGGAGAAGACACCTTATCCGGGGAAGCCTATGAAGAGAAGGCAGACCTGGTAGTGCTGGCGGTAGGGTTAAGGCCGGGGAAAGACACGGAAGAGATAGGGAAGAAGCTTGGGATAGCGGTAGGAGGGGATGGATTCTTTCTGGAGGCACATCCGAAGCTGGGGCCGGTAGAGACGACGGTTGAAGGGATATACCTGGCAGGATGCTGCCAGGGTCCCAAGGATATTACTGATACCGTGGCTCAGGGTCATGCCGCGGCGGTGAAAGCCTGCATCCCTTTGATGAAAGGAAAATTCCAGAAGCAGCCCCTGGTAGCGGTGATAGATGCGGAGATATGCTCCGGATGCCGGCGCTGCGAAAGTGGCTGCGAATTCAAGGCGTTGGTTTTTGACGACCGTAAAAAGATTATGACCGTTAACGAGGCGCTCTGCCGCGGATGCGGCGCCTGCGGGGTACTCTGCCAATCCGGGGCGAACCAGCTCAAGAATTTCTCGAAGAAGCAGATTCTGGAGATGGTCTCAGAACTGATGTGATAAACAGCAATCTGATTTTACAGTATTCGAGATTACGCGAAGAAAGACCAGATGAAGTAGCCGATCATTACCAGAGAAATAACGAGTTTCAGAAGAGTACCTACAATAGAGCTTAAAAGCGTAGCCAGAGCCGCCTGAAGTCCTTTTTTAAGCTCACCTTTGGCGATCATTTCCGCCAGAAAGGCGCCTGCAATAGGCCCGAAAATAACTCCCCAGATATTGAAGAAAATGACCCCGATGATGAACCCCAGAAAAGAGCCCAGAATAGCCCAGTTGCTGGCTTTGTATTTCTTCAATCCCAGTAAAGGCATTAAAAAGTCCAGTGACAGAGTAAGGGCAGTCAGGACAAAGAAGACCACGACCGCCGCGACGTGAATGGTGGCAAACCCGGTGGCGATGGCATAGATCAAGATTCCCAGCCAGACTAGGGGCACTCCCGGTATAACCGGGATGATAATGCCGCATAATCCCACCAGCATCAAGAGCGAACTGATGACCAGAATTGGGATATTTACCATCAGTGTATCTCCATTACTTGATTTGGATGGTTAATTCGCAGTATATCACAAGCCTGAGCCAGGAATAAATTCCGGTTTAGATTCCCGCCTGCGCGGGAATGACAAAAAGAAAAAGGGGAATAACAAAAAGAAAAAACAGGAATGATAAATCTGTTGAACTCCCTGAGGAAGAAACCAGCAAAAGACATAAAGATCAGGCCAGTTTGTGTTTTCTCAGCAAGCTGTGGGGGTTGATCAGATGCCGGGGTAACCAGCGTCCGGCAGGAAGACCGAATGCCAGTCCCATCAGCTCCGTAAAATAGAATACGGGCAGCTTGTTTTCTCCTGACTGGCGTGTTTCCAGATTAGCCTGGCAGAGCGGGCAGGCAGTGACAATAGATTCCGCTTCTACTTCGCGGGCGGCCTGAACGATGTCGCCCACCAGATGTTTGACCGTATCCCGGCCGGTAAAAGACTGGCTGCCTCCACAGCATTCCACTTTTCCCCGCCAGTCAGGGACCTCCATCCCCAGAGCCTGCAAAAGGTTATCCAGAGAATGCGGGTTCTCCGGATCATCGAAATGCGTCAGATCAGGAGGCCTGACAAGATAGCAGCCGTAATAGGCGACCGCTTTGAGTCCTGTCAGCGGCCTGACCACCTTTTCTTTGACCTTCTCTGTTCCGACCGAATTGCGGATAATATCCAGAATATGTCTCACCTGATATCGGGCTCCATAAGGACGATTGATTATAGCCGGCAACTTTTCCCGGAGTTCAGGTTTCGTCTGGAATTCATAGCGGGTATCGTTCAGCCTCAAATAGCAGGCCGGACAGGACACGGCGACATCCAGTCCCATGTTTTCCGCAATCGCCAGATTCCTGCCCGCCAGAGCATGCGAAAGCCAGTAGTCCGACGCATGACCGGAGGAAGCTCCGCAGCAATTCCAGTCGGGAAGCTCTCTAAGTTCGATACCCAGAACTTTGCTCACGTCCAGTACCGACCCGTTATATTCCACGGCGGTAGTTTCGAGAGTGCAGCCGGGATAATAGGCAAAGTTTAATCCGTCCACTTTACTTTCCTGAAAATTGCTTTAACTTCCAGGCCGCTTTTATTTCTGCCGGGGAACAAGCTGATTTTTCTCTTTTGCACCATTTTCAAGCCTAAACCAAGGTCGCTGAAAAGATCTTTGGCTTTGATTTTAAAGGAAAGGATCATCCCCAGTTCATACTGCTTCCCCCATTGCCGGATGCCGTTAATAAAGGCCTGGTGGAAGACCGCGATGGATTTGTCTCCTGCCGCGACCTTTTGTTCCATGGCCATCTGCCGCAGGGTATCCATCAAACGGGGCAGATTGATCTCCTCAGGACAGCGGGTCACGCAGTACTCGCAAGAAGCGCAGCGCCAGATTGTCCGGCTGCCCAGGACTTCATCCCCGGCCCCGATCTGGATTTTCCGGATCAGCTGGTTCGGTTGTAAGTCCATAGTGGAAACAAACGGACAACTCAAAGTACAGGTGAGACATTGATAGCAGCGGTCGAAATCTACTCCGCTTCGTTTCTTTATCTGCTGCGCGAAATTATCCGTAATTGATTGCGTCATTTCTCAATCTCGCCGAGTTCATCCTCTCTAAAGACCGTTAAAGGCGGCTCCTCGTCAAGGCTTCTCCCCGGAACATAGTCAAATTCTTTCTGAATCCGGTCTCCCACCAGTTTAAAAATATCGAATACCCGGATATCCTGCGGACAGGCTTCTTCACACATCCCGCAGGAAACGCAAGACGCTGCCATGTGGTTGAGCCGGGTCAAATGGTAGAGCAGGGTATCGGCCGGCATTTTGAGAGCGCCCTTCTTCTTTGCCCGTCCTACAAGTTTTTCTGATTCCCATTCGAAGGTGGCCGAGTCGAAGAAACATTCCTTGCAGTAGCAAATCGGGCACATTACCCTGCAGTTATGGCAATTAACACAGGATGCCAGGGTGGAAAGCAGGTTGTCCAGCCCGACGACCTCTGTTTTTAACCGGCTGAAATATTTATCCCGGGCTTCAGTCCGTTTGGCTTTCAATCCGATCAAGGCGGGCTCTCTGACGCCAAGTTCGGATTCCTCGGCTGCTCTCAGACCCAGAGCTTTAATCATTTTTTCTGCTTCGGGTTTTTCCGCCTGGACGAGCAGTCCGCGGTCCAGGTCCATGCCTATCAACCCGATGGAAATATCCGCGTTCAGGGGCGCCGGATACTCACATATTTGACAGGCGGTCCTCAGCCAATCAGGCGAGTCCGGTCCTGATTTTAAATACCGTTCGGTATTGAAAGACTTATTAAATTCTTTGTAGTTTGAAGACGATAAGGTCCCCAGACAGTCTATTCCGATTAAGGTTAAGTTCTCCAGAGAGACCTGTTTCAGCTTCACCAGTTCTACCAGCGCCCGCAACTCGCAGGGACGTAAGACCACTCCGATCTTTTTCTGGCTGGGAGTCACTTTTGTGATATCGGAGACGATCTGGGCGGAGTTTCGGGTCATCAACGGCGCGAACGGGTTCGCCATCTCAAGCCTGTTCGGATCGGAAACCAGAGTCATGACGACCCGATCCTTGATTTCCAGAGGCACCAGCAAAGCTTCGAGTTGTTTTTTCTTCAGCAGGGATTTCAGAAAATCTCTTAAGCTTTCGACGATTTTTCCTTCATTAATTTCCAAAATTGCCTTGACTACCATGGGTCCTCCAAACTAAACATCCCAGCGGTCCTTCAGCGGATTCGGTCCTTTTTCTCTCATCTTTTGAGTAAAGTCATTCATAATGCTTGCAAATTTGTTTCCTTCAGCTGCGCTGATCCATCTCACCCAGACGCGGTCTTCATCCAGTCCCAACGTCTTCAGGGTTGTTTTCAAAATAGCCATCCTCCGGCGGGCTTTATAGTTGCCCGAAATATAGTGGCAATTACCAGGAGTACATCCCCCTATAATGACTCCGTCTGCTCCGTAGAGCAATGCCCAGAGCAGATAGACCGGGTCCACTGATCCGCTGCACATGACTCTGACCGGCCGGATATTGGCCGGATACGGGAGCCGGGAGGTACCGGCCAGGTCGGCTGCGGCCGCAGTACACCAGTTGCAGAAATAACCGATCAAAACCGGTTCAAATAATTCTTTTTTATCTTCCATTAAATTGCCTCTTCCAATATCTCCAGCATATGCTTTGGCTCAAAATCCCGCATCTGAGCGGCTCCATCGGGACAAACTGTGGTGCACACTCCGCATCCCCGGCAGAGGTGTTCGATCACCCGCGCCACTCCTTTTTCAAGGTCTTTTATTCTGGCCTGGTATGGACAGGTATTTATGCACCGTTCGCAGCCAGCGCATCTTCTTTCATCCACCTGCGAAATTACCCGGGATGATTTAAGACTGCCTTGCAGGAGAAACGAAGCTGCTCTCCAGGCCGCCGCATGAGCCTGGGTAATCGTTTCGGCAAAGTTTCCGGGAGAATGCGCCAGCCCGCAAACGAAAATGCCGTCTCTAAGAGTGTCAAGAGGCCTGAATTTAGGCTCGGCTTCTTTAAAAAAGCCTTCCGGCGTCAGCTCAACTCCCAGCAGCTTCGCCAGTTCCGTGTTATCAGAAGGAACGATGGTGGTGCTCAATACCACCAGGTCCGGCTTCAACTCCAGTTTTTCATTCAAGACCGGGTCCACGGCGGTAACCTCGATTTTATCTCCGTTCATTTCAACCGTGGGCTTATGATCAGGATCAAAACGGATAAACCGGATGCCTTTTTCCCTGGCCTGAGTGTAATATTCTTCCTGAAAACCATAAGTCATAAGGTCTCGATAAAAGATAGTGATCTCCAGAGCGGGATCAAGTTTTTTCAAGGCCAGAGCGTTTTTTAAAGCCTGGATGCAGCAGACCCGGCTACAGTAAGGTCTTTCTTGACATCGAGAACCGACGCATTGAATCATAACCATCGATTTGAGGATCCGGGGATCGATGGCACTCCGGTAAATTTTCTCTTCCAGACCCTGCTGAGTGATGACCCTGGCCGATTTTCCGTAGAGGTACTCATCCGGATGGAATTCTGAGCCTCCGGTAGCCAGAATGATAATCCCGGCTTCCATGTTCTGAGTCTTCCCCTCACCGTCTTCAACCGAATATTTAAAATTGCCCAAATAACCGGAAATCCGGACCAGCGAGGTTTCCCGCCGCATATGGATTAAAGCGTGGGATTCAACTTTCTTTAACAGTTCATCTATATATTGAGAGGGTGACGGTCCGTTCAAAGCCGAATAAATCTGCCTGGCACTGCCGCCCGGCTGGCAGGACTTTTCCAGAATCTCCACTTCAAATCCCTTCTCAGCGATCTTCAGAGCTGCTGAAATTCCGGCCAGGCCGCAGCCTACTACCAGGGCGCGAGGGATGATTTTTTCTTCATGGGGAGGCGAGTCCTCGTCCTTAACATCTCTTTGTTGAGAGTAGAGCGCTTCTCCCGCCGCCGCGAGCCCCTCAACCACGGAATCAACAATATCTTTGGGACCGCCTGCCGAGCCGCAGACATAAATTCCCTGACGGCTGGCCTTTACCTGGTTATTCATTTCCGTGGAGCAGAATCCCCACCGGTTAATGTCCACACCCAATTTCCGGCAAAGCCCGGTGAATTCCAGAGAAGGGGATTGTCCCACTGCCAGCACCACCAGGTCGTATCGTCGGCTGTTAATCTTTTGATCTTCACCCATTACGGTGAGCAGCAGGTCTTTCGTCCGGAAGTCCTGCTGCACGGCGGGAATGCGACCGTGG
The DNA here is from genome assembly GCA_002362735.1 of Dehalococcoidia bacterium UBA3254. The sequence goes on along the minus strand of DEUU01000354.1, from coordinate 54,513 downwards.
ATGAATTTGAGGCCATATTTTTCCTGAGCTTGCTGGCGGTACTGGTAATATCCTTTGCCATAGTCGCGCAGGTCCATATAATGGATATCAATTTCGGCTTCCGGAAGAGCTTCTTTAAGGAGGATGGCCTCTTTCAGAGATTGCATACAGCAGGTCGCCGAGCAATAATCTCGTTTTCGAGTCCGTGATCCCACGCATTGAATGAAGGCGATAGACCGGGGAATTTTACCATCCGAAGGGCGTTGCAGCGATCCGCCCGATGGCCCGCTGCCGCTTAAAATTCTTTCCAATTCGATATTAGTAATCACATTCGGATAGCGCCGGTAGCCGTAGGCAGTGGCTGGCAGGGGATCGAACTCCTCAAAACCCGTGGCCAGAATTATGCTATCGACCTTTATTTCAGACTCCTTATCAGGGAGATCGAGGTCGATAGCTCCGGCAGGACATTTCTCAACACACAGGCCGCACCGGGTGCAATTCTTTTTATCGATCATAAATATTCTGGAGATGGAAAGCGGATTACCAAGATGAATCGCTTTTTGCTTTCCCAGACCGAGATTGAATTCGTCGGCTGACTCTACCGGACAGGCCAATTCACACAGTCCGCAGCCGGTGCAGAGATCTTTTTTCACTCCGGTAGACCGGGTATTGATCATGACGGAAAAATTCCCGGCTTTGCCCTCGACCTTCGTGATGCTGGAATTCAGGAGAATATTAATATTGGAATGAAAGAGCCCCTGTCTGAGGCAATACTGGGAGGAATTATCTCTATCGAGCGTGGGAAGACTCTGGCACAGACCGCAGTGATTATCCGGAAACCACTTATCAAGTTGAGAGAGGGTGCCTCCAACATAAGGCCTGTTTTCGCAAAGATAGACCCCCACCCCCGCTTCGGCCAGCCTTAAAGCTGCATTGATTCCGGCAATCCCCGCCCCAATAACCAGGACCCGGCTCGTTATCTTGGCTTCCATTAACCCATTATACCATCTGTTCGGTAAGTATTTCAGCAGTATTCAAAATCAGGATAAATGAGCATGGCAAATGCCAGAAACTTTGTTCAAAATAAAGTTGAGCTGGAGGCGAGATTAATCCGTTTTCCAATTTTGTTTGATTCCCGATATAATGAGCATAAAGACTGACAGCCGGACGCGCTGCAGCAGGCTAAGTCTAGTTGCTTCAAAGGAGGTTAAGATGTCACCTAAAGAAACATATGCTCTGACTGTAAAATGCACACTTTGTAATTTCCAGGTCACTCAACAGGTAGAGATTGAACCGGAGAATATAACCAGGGTTAAGACAGAGTTGATCAAACAGGCAGCAGCAGTCCATAAAAAGCATGGAGATTTAAGAAACTTCGTCGTTTACTAGACACCTCTTCACCGCCTCCATCCTGAAAATTATTCCTTCGTATGATGCCCTCCAATCACGCGAAACCAGTCTCCATCCTTGATACTTAATATTTCTGTGGCTCCAATAATGGTACCACCTGTTGGATCAAGTTCATTTTGTAGCCGGTACAGGTCCCAGTGTTCTCCTTCGATATAGCCTGCAAGTTTCAGCAGCTTATCTGCGGTAATTTTGCTGGAAAGCAAATTAATCTTCCGGTTGTTTACGAAAACATGGATTCCACCGTGCACGACCATTTTACCTACCTCCCAAACCATTTATTCTTTTAATAACGATTAATAACAATGCCCATTTTGATACTATAACAGCCTGTTACAAAATCCAAATTATTCTTGAATATTCTTAAAAAAATAGTTAATATTGAGCCACATGATCAGGGACTTAATATAATAAGAAGTATAGTATGGTTTTGGGAGGCTAAAGATTTGAAATACGAGCAGTTCGTCCTGGATGTCTTTCTCCGGCTGCGCAACGAACTGGAACTGGTGCTGGAAGGACTTACCGTGGAAGAACTGAACCATCAGCCTGAACCTCGTTCGAACAGCATCGGTTGGCTGATATGGCATTCAATTCGCAGCCAGGATAGAATGAACGCGGACCTTTTCGCGGAAGAACAACTCTGGATCAGCGAGAAATGGCACGCGAAGTTTAACCGACAGGCCGACCCAAAAGATACCGGCGTAGGTCACAGCATTGTACAGGTGGCGGATTTCCGTGCCCCTGATGTTCAAACCTACCTTCAGTATTATCAGGCTGTTTTCGCCAGGACAAAGGAATATATTCTGACTCGGTTGTCCTCGACGGATCTCGAGCGAGAGGTGATCAGTTTAACCCTGGGGATCACCACCACCGTTGAATTACGCTTGATAGGGACGATCAATAATTTCCAGCACATTGGTCAGGCCGGATACATCAAAGGAATGCTAAAAGGGAAGGGTTGGTACGCCTGGTGAGCCGGACCTCCATGGCGGCGATACTGCGGAATTTTAAGCTGATTCCCAATCAGGTAACGGCAATCAGACCAGTATTAACGGTCGTTATCTGGGGCATGATAATTTCTGGAACCTCTACATATATCGGACTGGGCTCGTTATCTGTTTTATCTCGGATGTGCTGGACGGCCAATTGGCCAGAAGTTTAAAACAATGTACGGATTTTGGGGCCAAGTTCGATTCCCTGGCAGATAATTTTCTAATTCCGTCTGTCCTTGTCTGGCTTCTGCTTTTCAGACCGGAGATTTACCGGGATAACCCGGTGGTCTTTCCGCTGGCCATTGCGATTTACTTTGCATCCCTGATAATAGGCTGCGTCCGCGCCATGAAGTTCGATGTTTCTCAGCTTTACCTCTCCAAATTATCGGGATTATTGCAGTATGTTTTTGGCATCTATACTTTTATCTCCGGACTCTATAAACCGGGTCTGTTATATTTGACTCTCGGAATCTTCTTTATCTCCTCCCTGGAAAGTTTAATATTACAATTCATGAAAACAGAGATCAACGAGCACCTCACCTCAATTCTATTAATTTGGCAGTGTTTTTGGGGTTTCAAACTGAATCCATCCTTTTACGGTTTCTTAAACCGGGCTTTCAGTTTTATTTACGGTGCTCAGCCATCCGCGTTCAAAATTATTTCCAGGTAAAAAGCCACACTCTTCGTTTACAGGTGGCAATTGGTGATTAAGGATTCTTTCGCCTGAGTAAGGTGCAGTTTATTCAATATTCAAGCGGTGAGCGGCTAAAAAGTAAAAAGCGGTCAGGCCTCGAAATGGACGGAAAGGTTCGAGTTTACTGGCGGCCTCATCAGGAGCAGGTCGTGAGCCGTTTCCGAGGTATTCTCCGATCACGCTGCGAATACCGATATCATCTATCGGTACACAATCAGGTCTAGCAAGACCCCGTATCAGGATGTAATCGGCTGACCAACGGCCGAAACCGCGCAAATTCATGATTGTTTCCCGGGCTTCGTCATCTTTCATGGTTTTGAGGATATCAAGGTCCACGGTCCCATCGGTGATTTTGACCGCCAGATCATGGATATATCCGGCTTTGTTACGGGATAGCCCGCATGACTGGAGGTCTTCTATTGAAGCGCTGGATAAAACTTGCGGTTCCGGGAAAATCCACAGGTCTTCGATCGGTTCTCCAAAACGCTCAATAACTCGAGACCGGATACGGTATGCCGCTGCCAGGGAAATCTGCTGCTCGGTGATGGCAATCACAGCCATTTCGAAGAGAGATGAAGGGCGTATCGGTTTAAGCCCATAAAGTTTCCGGGTCATTTCCCTTAGATTTGAATGTTCCTCTGCCAGGTGGTAAAAGGGTTTCAGATCAAGCTCGGCAAAAAGGACCCACTCCGCTATTTTACGAAGTTCACCGCTGTCAAGCTCGGGTACAGCGGATACTTCTATCTTATCCCCGGAACCACCAATTCTGACCACAGCTGGAATACCGGAAAACCTGGCTGCCAGGCTGAGTTGATCAAACTGTTTTTCCGGAGTCGGCCTGAATGAGTTCATCGACCGCATTGATAGTTTGAAATCATAAGGTTGAACGATATCTAAAATAATCTTATTGTTTTGCTTCGGATGGCGATTCAAAAAAATTCCTATTTTATAAGTTCGTTAATACTCATTATAATATGATACGAAAGTCTTTGGATAAATGAGAAAGAATAAAATCGCCAGATGCCTTTTACTGAAGTCTTAAATGTGGTATTGCCCACCTTTATAGCCATTCTGATAGGCTATATAATCGGCAAAACTGTAAGTATTGATATGACCGGTGTAATTGACCTCGTCTTCTACGTTGGACTACCGGCCCTGGCCTTTGTCTCCATTTTGAGCCAGCAGATCGTTCTTTTAGACGCAGTTAAAGTCTGGGCGGCGGCTTTGTTGGTAACGCTGGGTTGCGGGGTCATCGGCTGGATTTTATTCTGGATCAAGAAAGAAAAACATACTGCCCTTTATCTTCCCATAACTTTGCCGAATACCGTTAATATCCCTTTCCCCATTGTTAGCCTGGCTTACGGACCAGCGGGACTATTCGTGGCCACTCTTTATTACATACCCAACTTTCTAACCATCTCTTCTCTGGGCGTGTTTGTGGCTGCCGGAAAGAGCTGGCGCGAAAATTTGATCGCCGTCTTGAAAGTGCCAGCCGTTTACGCAGCAGTCCTGGCCTTGCTGTTAAATCTGTACCACATTAACGTTCCCCCTCTTATTGTAAAGCCGCTGGACTTCATCGGTAGCATGGTGACTCCGGCGGTCGTCCTGACCCTGGGATACAGCCTTTCCCGCGTCAAAATAACGTCTATCCCTACTACCCTTCTGGCTTCTCTGGTGAGGTTAGGGGGAGGTCTGGCGATCGGTCTCCTGGTGGTCTATCTGTTCCAGATGACCGGAATTACAAGAACAGTGGTTATTCTGATGTCATCCATGCCGGCAGCCGTAAATACCTACCTGATGGCAGTAAAATACAAGAACGAAGCTGAGGTGGTTGCGAGCGTGGTACTGGTGACTACCCTGGCGAGCCTGGTGATGATTCCCTTTTTACTTAATATTCTCGGTTAATTGACCTTATCTTTACCTTTAAAATCCGCGAAAAAGATATTCGAAAAGCTATTGACAGGCATGTACGACCATGATACCATAATCTTAGGTACTATAGTACTATGTACTTTTTCTTTACAGATTAATTCGGGTGAAGTGAATGCTAAGTTATCGCCGATTTTATATAGATTTTTATGATTATAAATCCGGTCTGGAAAATCGCCCGGATTTACATAATTCGAGGCAATTCGATACTGTCGATGCAGCGCAAGCCTGTGTTGAATCCTTAAATACTGAAATAAAACAGATTAAAAATAAGGGTTATTTCCTCGCCCGGGATATCTGGCTGGAACATCAGATCTTAGATCCATACCTGGTGCCTCAACCTTCCCTGGAATTCAGCAGTTTAATATATTCTGAAAATTAGCCCGACATTTCTGTCGGCGCTTTCAATTTCGCGGATAGAACTACTCGATGACTATCTCCTATGTGGCATATAATACCTTTTCCAACAACCGGTGGTAAAATAGTATAATCAGCGCCAAGGGGGATAAAGGTATGGATGCAATCACTATTAATCTGCGGAAATTGTCCCTGGTCCAGGGTGATGTTACCAAACAGCTTACTGATGCTATCGTCAACGCTGCTAATTCCAGCCTGATGGGGGGAGGTGGAGTTGACGGAGCCATCCATCGAGCGGGAGGCCCGGCTATTCTCGAGGAATGTAAGCGAATCGTCGCCCGGCAGGGAAGACTGCCGGCTGGAAAAGCGGTGATCACCACCGGAGGGAACCTCCCAGCAAAATATGTCATTCATACTGTGGGGCCCGTCTGGCGGGGCGGAAGCAGTCGCGAAGCTGAGACGCTGGCGAGCGCCTACCGGGAGAGCCTTAAGATTGCCGAGGAAAAGAAGCTGAAAGACCTGGCATTCCCTTCTATCAGCACTGGTGCCTATGGCTATCCGATAGACGATGCGGCGGGTATTGCTATAAGTACAGTGATATCATTCTTGAAAAAGGAAGCCGTTTCCCTTATGGAAGTTGTTTTTGTCCTGTTTGATGCACATACTTTGCAAGCCTACCGGAATGCGCTTGATCAATATTCATCATAGGAGTATTTTATATCAGACACTGAACAATTCTTCTAATTTTACGGCTCTGAATCCGGCTGAACCCTGTATCAGTTAAAACTCAGACGTATTATTTTTATTAAATCTGTACACTTTAGATATGTAAAAATGTATGGAAAAAGTTCTGAAGAGAATCTGGCTTTAAAAGGATTCGGAATAGATGCGGGCAAATTTGATTGCAGCCATCGCGGCGATTATTGCTGTCCAGGCTTATTACTTAATATCGGAAACCGGGATGACAATTCGCACGACTCGGGGTTTGGATAACTCAGCCGATAGGGGAACTCGCAGGCTAATGTGGATACTTATGGTTACCGCTTTCGGCGGAGCCTGGTTCCCGGTTGTTTTCGGTCCCGGCCTATGGCTTAATCTAGGTGAATGGCTGACCTGGGTAGGAATATTGATGATGATTTCCGGAATTATATTCCGACGATATGCCATTGGTGTTCTGGGAGAGTTCTTTACGGCCACCGTCCAGATTCGTAAAGATCATCAAATTATCAAGAACGGTCCCTACCGCTTTATACGGCATCCATCATATCTGGGAATCCTGATCCTGGCGCTGGGAAACGGCATTGCTCTGGCTAACTGGATTTCCTTTCTGCTATGCCTGGCGCTTCCCATTGCCGGCATCATATTGCGGATCAGGGTAGAGGAAAAGGTATTGGCCCAGCACTTTGGTGAGCAATATCAGAACTATAAGAAAAATACCTGGCGTATTCTCCCATACATATATTAAAATCCTGATTCTCAGACATAACGGCGCGCCAGGGTCTGAAGAATCGATAATTAACCCGTTTCCTATGATAAGGAGTAGATACTTGGAGTATAGCCGTACGGAGATAGACCGTCGAATCCTGGCCCCTCTGATACCTTACGTTACTATCGGGATCGGCCTCCTGGTTTTACACAATGCCTGGATCGCCATTGTGAGTTATCACCTCAGCATGGCGGTTATTCTGATTCTAAACAGAAGAGTGTTCGCTTTAAAGCCAATTCTGCCTGGATGCCACTTCAAAATCATGATATTAATGGCCTTTTTGGGTGGAATGGGCGGGCTGTTATTATACTTACTCTGGCCTCTATTGGGGATATCCTCTGACATTAATCTGTATTTTCAAGACATCGGGCTGGCGCCATCCGTCTGGCCGTATTTCATAGCATATTTTATCCTGATCAATCCCTGGCTCGAGGAAGTTTACTGGCGCGGCTATCTGGGCAGCGGCTCAAAGTGGATAACCGTGAACGATGTTTTATTTTCGGGTTATCACCTGATAGTCATGGCTGGCAAATTAAATTTTGTCTGGCTGATCATTGTGCTGCCGGTACTTATTCTGGGGGCCTGGTTCTGGCGGCAGGCGAATATCCGGGCTAAAGGTATAGCACCTTCAATCATCTCGCATCTTGCTGCGGATTCTTCGATCATCTGTACGATTTATTTTATGACTTAGTTCCAACCAGTGTTCGGGAAGGTTTGTTAGAAGGATAGAACCGCAGCATGGAACCGTACAACCGGTATTCATCCATGCGGCAGGAGTTCACTAGCTTGCCGTTCCAGATGGTCATGTCCGGACAACTGTCACACATATCGGTCTGGCCGTCTCCCTGCAAGTCAGGGGCCTGTATGATACCGATGCTCTGGAGGTACAGTGTATTGAAAACACGCTGAGGATGGCGCAGATTATATTTCAGCCAGTTGCGCCAGGCCTGATTGACGACTTTGTCAAACGGGGACATTAAAAATATTTTAATTCCCACCTTAAAGCCGGAGAGATAGGCAAGGTATGTTCCCTTGAAGAGATGATGACCATTCTGAGAAATCTCCATGGTCTTCTTGCCGACCGATCCGAAAATCTTCTTCCGGGAACCGATCGTTGCGGCTAATAACCACTTAATCGAATCATGCCGGACCGTGCCACCGAGATAGCCGGAGGCGTCATATCCGGCGAAATTGTCTTTGATTAGTTGATAGACATCTTCAGAGGTGACAAATTCCTCTTCGAAATGGTCTGTCGTGTAGCTCAGTTGTCCCATATCCACCTCCTGGCCGCTACCGTCCATGCCGGCGGTACTGTCCAGGATTCCGGTACGATAAGTAATAAAGACCAGACCGGCTACCCGGTCGATGTTGGACTGTGCCCATCGTACGATTTCCGGTATTTCCTTAAAGGTGGAAGGATATACCGTAGAGTTGAATATGACATTCATACCGCCTTCGGCTGCAATCATATCGGCATAGTGCTGGCGTAGTTGATTCAAATCTTTCTCTGTCCTGTCCTTCCATTCAGGACGATTTTGATGGCTATCGATATGGATGGTATAACCGGCGGTACCCGCTTTTTTTAAATCTTTTAAAAGGGTCGGCGTGAGGGCCCTGGCATTTGTTAATATAATGGGTTTGATCCCGTTTTTGGCGATAAATGAGATAATCTCCAGAATTTGAGGATGGACCAGAGGTTCGCCGCCGGCAATCGAAACATTGTCCGGATTGCGCCATTTCTTGAAAAAGAGGACCTCCTCTTTGATTTGCTCGAGAGTTTTGTGTCCGGATAAACGCTGTCGGTAGCAGCCTTCGCAGTGGATATTGCAGATATCCGTGATTTCCAGCCACGCGATGGGATTGTCATTCAAGGACCATGGTAATCGGCACAGATTTCTTTTGTCGATCACAGCTTCCCTCCCGAATATGCTACGGCGTGTATTTTAACTCGGAATTGAATGATTGACACTATTATATACCTAAATAAAGGCCATAAACACTATTCAGGAGAAGTCCGAGACGCTACCATTTGAAAAAATCATGTCTTTAAGAATGTATCATTTTTACATTGTCTGTATTTCCATTAGTTAAGAAATAAGGCCGTTAACTTATGAATTTGGATTACCAGGGCTTAGCTGATCAAGACTTTTGTTTTTGAATGAAAATCCGGATAGATTTGCCAAAGCTGGCTGAAATCGCCTGTATAAAGCTCGATTGAAAAGCCTTTTTGTAACCGCCTGCGGTTTTCAGCGACGCTCCACAGAAACTCCCTCTGGTTAATCAAGGGAAAAATGATCGTGCCTTATCAATCAGGTTTGAACAGAATCAATGAAGGCTCTACTGGACTCTGTTAGAGTTTAGCCCGGAGGAGAAGCCGCTAGCGTAATGGAAACCGTATTTTTAGCCGTTCCCCGGTAATAGGTCACGTTTACCTGCTGACCAATCTGATGGTCGTGAAGAATATTACTCAGATCGTCCGCACCGGCGACGCTTTTATCGTTAATAGCCGTAATGACATCCCCGGCCTGTATCCCGGCTTTGTCCGCGGGGCTGCCCTGAGCTACTTGAGTAACCAGGGCTCCCTCGTTTACAGCGAGGCTATATCTCAAGACCACGATCTGGTCGACCGTGTAAACGCTGGCCCCGATCCAGGGCCGAACCACATAACCGGACTTCACCAGGTCGCTAATGATGGGCAGGGCTTCACGGGTGCTGATGGCATAGCCCATTCCTTCGACGCCTACCTGGGCTACTTTAACGCTGGTGATGCCTATCACTTCGCCTAAAAGATTGACCAGAGGACCGCCGCTGTTTCCCGGATTAATGGCTGCATCTGTTTGTATCAAATCATAAAGGCTTTGTCCGGCGGACACAGAAATGGAAGCTCCAAGCGCACTAACAATACCCTTGGTAGCGCTGATTCCCTGGCCTAAAGAATTTCCCAATGCGGTAACCCAGTCGCCAACCCTGAGTTTACTGGAATCACCTACCATGGCAGCCTGCAAATTCGTAGCATTGATTTTAACCACTGCCAGGTCGGATACGGTATCGGAACGGACAATCTGGGCAGTAAAATTTCGCCCGTCATCCAGAGTCACGCTTATATTGTTCGCCCCTTCCACGACATGGTTGTTGGTTACGATCAGGCCGCTGGTGTCAATTATCCATCCGGATCCGGCACCCTCCTGGTTAAAAGTCCCGCCAAAGACGCTTAGGCCGGGAACGGTAGTATTTATGGCTACTACGGAAGGCCGGACCACACTGATCGCCGAGACGAAATCCGGAACTGTAGGCACGGTCCGGGTATCGGTGGTGGGGGGAGGCGTATAACCAGGATTGATCGGAGACGGAGTTATCGTAGGTACGGGTGTCGGGGTGGGAGTCAATCCGAAATAAACACAGCCGGTGCAGCCGATTAATATCATCAAGGTGGTGAGACCGACGATTATTAATTTGATTTTCATATTGTTTTCCTTTTTCTTTCTCGCAATTACATTTTATATTAATCGAACACCGCAGATTGTTCAATTTCTGTATAATAAGTGAGTAAGAGATAGGTTATACGTTATAAGTAATAAGTTTGACGTTTCAGGGTAGGGAGCCGTACCCAATAACGCAAAAAGTATAACTTTACTTATGAGTAATATCGGTTCGGGGGAAAATGAAAATAGTTAAACCCATAATTGCTATTACGATGGGCGATGCCGCTGGAATCGGCCCGGAGGTTGTCATCAAAGCCTTAATATCTGAATCTGTATATCGTATTTGCCGACCGCTGGTCATCGGTGAGAAATCCATTTTGCAGAAAGCTATCGCTCTGGTAAAAAGTCAGGCCGTTCTTCATCCGGTCGAAGGAGTTGACGGAGCCAGGAGCCAATATGGAGTCATCGACCTGCTCGATCTGCATAATCTGGATGAAAACGTTGTTACCATAGGCCAGGTTTGTCAGGCCTGCGGTAAGGCGTCGGTGGAATATATTATCAAAGCCGCTCAGCTTGCCATGGGTCACGAGGTCGGCGCTATAGTGACCGCACCAATCAATAAAGAAGCAACCCGGATGGCAGGCTGCGGAGAACTGGGTCATCTGGAGTTGCTGGCGCGTTATACAGGCGCCAAAGAATATGCCACCATGCTGGTCAGCGAGCCCCTTCGCGTCGTACACCTGACCACTCATTATTCATTAAAGGAAGCCGTTGGCTATGTGACCCGGGAACGTATTCTGGCCCGTTTGAAACTGACTCAGGACTCTTTCCAATCCTGGGGGCTCGTTCATCCGAAGATTGGTGTGGCGGCTCTCAATCCACATGGCGGGGAGGGCGGAATCATGGGCATGGAAGAGATCCAGGAAATCTCCCCCGCGGTCAAAGCTGCTCAGAAGATGGGAATAGATGCACGGGGGCCTTATCCGGCCGATACAGTTTTTAACCGGGCTATCAATGGAGAGTTTGATGTTGTTTTAGCCATGTACCACGACCAGGGACATATTCCGGTTAAAGTCCACGGTTTCGAGAAGAGTATCAGCGTCTCTCTGGGGCTGCCTTTTATCCGGACAAGCGTTGATCACGGTACAGCTTTCGATATAGCCGGGAAAGGAATAGCGGAAGCCGTCAGTATGGAAGAGGCTATCCGTGTCGCCGTCAGCCTCATCCAGGAAAAGAAACTCTGATTCACTCCAGCATGATATTATAAATAATCATTGGTAAATCATACGTCGTTACTGTATGATTAAGCTGAACCTTATAATTAATACTTCAGGAAGTTATTTTGGAAAACGAGAATACTCCCAACTCAGCCCAATCAACCAATACTACCAGTAAAACCATTGTTCTTATTACCTCATCTGTCTCGGTCTTTGCCATGACTTTTATGGCTTCTTCACTCAATGTCGCGCTGCCTTCCATAAGCCATGAATTCAATGCGGATGCCATTATGCTAAGCTGGATTGTGACCGTTTTACTGCTGGGGACGGCCGTTTTATCTGTCCCCTTTAGCCGGATAGCCAGTATTGTGGGCATAAAAAAAATTTATATCTACGGTATGTTTATCTTCATAGCGGGTATGATTGTGTCAGCCCTATCCAATTCAGCTGTGATGCTTCTGATTTCCCGGATCGTTCAGGGTGTCGGAGGTGCCATGATCGTGACCACTGGTTTATCCCTGATCCCTGCGGTATACCCTGCCAACGAAAGGGGCGTCGCTCTGGGTATAAATATCACTTTTGTTTATGTCGGATCTTCCATAGGCCCGTTCGTGGGAGGAATTTTAACGGAACATTTTGGCTGGAGAAGTATTTTTCTGGTCGCTATTATTCTAAGTATTTTTGCCATTTTGCTGATATTCTGGAAAATCAAAAGCGAGTGGCGTCCTGCCAGAGGAGAGAAATTCGATTTTGGAGGTTCGTTAATCTACGGATTTGCTTTAGTTATATTAATGTATGGATTTTCTATCCTGCCGGAAATTACCGGTTATATTTTAATTGCCATCGGTATCCTGGGTTTGGTAATCTTTCTTCGCTGGGAAAGCAGGATCCAATTCCCACTACTCAATGTTAGCGTTCTCAAGAACAACCGGCCTTTCATTTTTTCCAATGTAGCTTCCCTGATCAGCTATACTGCGGTCTTCGCCATTACCTTTCTTCTCAGTCTTTATCTGCAATATATCAAAGCTTTGACGCCGGAACAGGCTGGTTTTATCATCATGGTTCAACCGGTTATGCAGGCCTTGCTTTCAACGTTTTCAGGCAGGCTGTCCGACCGGATTCAGCCCCGCATTGTAGCTTCTATCGGAATGGCTTTAACCTTCCTCGGTCTGCTCTCCTTCACATTTTTGAGTAACAATACCTCTCTGGTACAAATTATTATCACTCTGGCTGTATTGGGAACTGGTTTTGCCCTGTTCTCATCCCCTAATGTCAATGCCATTATGAGTTCGGTGGCGCCACAGTACTACTCGGTCGCCACCGCAATTTCCCACACCGGGAGAAGTATCGGTCAGATGCTCAGCATGGGCATTGCCATGATCGTGATTGCTATTGTAATCGGGCCGGTGGTGATTACTCCGAATTATTATCCGGCTTTCTTGACCAGCGCCAAAATCTGTTTTTTGATCTTTACGGTTCTTTGTTTCGGTGGTATTTTCGCTTCTCTATCCCGGGGCAAAATCAAATAATCAAAACCGTCTTTATCCTGGAGCCCTCCACCGGAAGGGCTGGGAATCGCGGACGGTGGCTAAGAAAATGGAGCTTTATCCTGCTTTTGCATTATAATGATATTAAACCATGCAACAGACCGATTTCAGCGAAATAAAACAACTTATCCAGAAGTGGAAAGGCAAAGAAGGCAACCTCATCATGATCTTGCATGAGGTCCAGAATCATCATGGCTATATTCCGCGGGGTTTGTCTCTGGAATTGTCGAAAGAACTCGGTATGCCTCTGGCCAGAATCTACGAGGTCATCACTTTTTATAACTACTTTAAACTGGTCCCTCCGGCTAAACACCATATTTCCGTTTGCATGGGAACGGCCTGTTATCTGAAAGGCGCTCCTGAAATCCTCAAGGAAATCAAAAATATTCTTCATGTTGAAGAAGGTCGTTCGACCTCAGACGGGAACTTTCATCTGGATATCGTCAGATGCCTGGGCTGCTGTGGTCTGGCCCCGGTTATTATGATTGACGGCAAGGTTCACGGAAAAATCAAGAAGTCAGATATCATGGATATTTTATCCCAGTATGTGGGGGAGGAAGAGGGTGCCAAAGTTTAGCGAGGAATCTCTGGAAGCTATTCGCAGTCGTCCCGTCGAGCGAAAAAATTACATTTCTGTGGGTTTGAGCGCGTGCGGCATCGCTGCCGGAGCAGAAGATGTTTATAATCTTCTGGTAGAAGAAGTGAAAAAACGCAATCTAGCGATTGAAGTAGACAAATGCGGATGCATCGGTATGTGTTACGCTGAACCATTGGTAGAGGTTAAAGTTGAGGGTATGCCGGTGGTCACTTACGGGAAAGTCAACCGGGATACGGCTTTAAAAATATTGGAAAAACACGTCTCCGGAAAAATGCTGCTCAATGATTCTATTTATAGTATTGGATAGTACCGTCTTTGAGGGAGAAGTGAAGCTATCTCAAAACAGAACCCGGGGGTTGCTTTGGAGGAAGCAAAGATCTCTCGACCATAAAAGGGTCCGAGGGCAAGCTCTCGCAACGACAGAATTCGAGAATTCAGGATTTTAACTTAATGGCATATCGAAAGATCGTCCTTATAAAAGATACCAGCTACGGCGCCGAAGACACGACGCGTGATTTCTATACTCGTTTTCTCGATGCTATCGCCAAAAGGAATCTCCTGGAGGAAGTCCAGGTGGTCCGGGCGGCGGATGTTGGGATTTACGGAGAGGGAGTCATTCTGCGTGTTTTTCCGGATTTGATCACGTACCACAATGTCCGGGATACCGATATTGAGAGGATTATAGACAGCTCTATTAATGACAACAAGGTAATCGATGAGCTCTTTTATAAATACGAACCCAGGCAGCTCCGGCTGGTGCTGCGCAACTGCGGAAAGATCGATCCTGAAAGCATTGAAGATTATATCCGGAACGGGGGTTATGAAAGTCTGGATAAAGTACTCTGCTTCATGACCCCGCAGCAGGTTATTGATGAGGTAAAAAAGTCCGGTCTGCGCGGCAGGGGTGGAGCCGGTTATCCCACCTGGTTGAAATGGAATTTATGCCGGGCGTCAGCTTCTACAGAAAAGTTTATTATCTGTAATGCGGATGAAGGCGATCCCGGAGCCTATATGGACCGCAGTATTCTGGAGGGCGACCCTCATTCAGTTATCGAGGGTATGATTATTGCGGCTTATGCAATTGGGGCTACAAAGGGTTATTTCTATATCCGGGCTGAATACCCGCTGGCGGTCGAAAGAATACAGCAGGCCCTTGACCGGTGCCATAAAGTAGGTCTGCTGGGAGATAAAATTTTAAACTGCGGATTCACATTTGATATTGAAATAAGGCTGGGAGCCGGAGCTTTTGTTTGTGGTGAGGAAACGGCACTCATCTCTTCCATCGAAGGCAAGCGCGGTACTCCTCAACCGCGACCTCCCTATCCTACGACCCGCGGTTTGTTCGGGAAACCGACGGTAATTAACAACGTCGAAACCCTGGCTAATATCCCCTTTATCTTACAATATGGCGGAGACTCTTTTGCCAGGATCGGCAGCGAAAAGTCAAAAGGGACCAAGGTCTTTGCTGTAACCGGTAAAATTAAAAACTCCGGGCTGGTAGAAGTTCCCATGGGAATTAAGCTCAGAGAAATTATCTACGATATTTCCGGCGGTACGATTTCCGGCAAAGAGGTCAGGGCTGTCCAGACGGGCGGCCCATCGGGCGGTGTTATTCCGAGTGAGTTCCTGGATACGCCGGTTGATTATGAAAATCTCCAGAAATTGGGGTCCATCATGGGGTCCGGCGGTATGATCGTTATGGATACGGATGACTGCATGGTGGATATCGCCAAGTTTTACCTGGGTTTCTGCGTTGATGAGTCCTGCGGAAAGTGTGTTCCCTGCCGTATCGGAGGATATCAGGCTTTGCATATTCTGAACCGGATTACGGAAGGAAAGGGCGAGATTGAAGATATCGCTACTCTAAAGAAGATCTGCCGGTCCATGCAGAAGGCTTCTTTATGCGGCCTGGGACAAAATTCTCCAAACCCGGTAGTCTCAACTTTAAAGTATTTTGAAGAAGAGTACCGCGAGCATATTATTGAAAAACGTTGCCGGGCCGGGAAATGTACGGCTCTGGCGCACTTTCGCATCATCCCTGAAAAATGTAAAAAGTGCGGCCTTTGCGCTACCGATTGCCCGTTTAGAGCTATTACGGGCGACCGGGTTACGGGTTATACCATTCACGCCGAAGCCTGCACCAAATGCGGTAAATGTTTTGAAACCTGTAAATTTAAAGCTATACAGAAGGAATGATTAGTAATAAGGAAAACCATGGTTAAATCGGTATCGGCTAAAATCAACGGAATTCTGCTGCACGTTCCTGAAGGGA
>DEUU01000354.1:0-38274 GCA_002362735.1 Dehalococcoidia bacterium UBA3254 | reverse complement strand
CCGGAAGCCTCCTGCGGAGTCTGCATTGTGAAGATTAAAGGGAATAATAAAATGATGCGGGCTTGTTGTACCCCGGTCGAAGAAGGGATGGAAATAACGACCCATGATCCGGAAATCGTGGAGATAAGGCGCACAGTAATCGAGCTAATCCTTTCCAATCATCCGAACGATTGTCTGAAGTGCGCACGAAACTATGAGTGTGAGCTTCAGCGTTTGACCGCTGAGTTCGGTATTAAAGAAGCCCCCTTCCCCCGTTTCCTGCGGGATACGCCAATAGATAAGTCCACCAAAGCAGTAGACCTGGATCCGGTTAAATGTATACTATGCGGTCGGTGCGTTCATGTTTGTCAGAATAATCAGAATGTCTGGGCGCTTTCCTTTCTCGAAAGGGGTTTCCGGACTCGTATCTCCCCGGCCGGCGACATTCAACTGGCCGATTCTCCGTGCATCCGCTGTGGACAATGTTCTGCTCACTGTCCGACCGGCGCTCTGGTGGAACAAGACCACACGACCAGTGTCTGGCAGGCGCTGCAGGACCCGGATAAATACTGTGTCGTTCAGATTGCGCCGGCCGTCCGCGCCTCGATCGGCGAAGCGTTCGGCGTGATGGGCAAGAACTATACCAAAAAGCTCTATGCGTTATTAAGAAGGTTGGGGTTTAAAGCCGTTTTCGATACTTCCTTCGGCGCAGATGTAACCATTATGGAAGAGGCTACCGAGTTCGAGCAGCGTCTCTTGCACAACGCCGGACCACTTCCGTTGATAACGACCTGCTGCCCGGCCTGGGTTGACTTCATGGAGAAATTCCACCGGGATATGATCGACCATTTTTCTTCCTGTAAATCACCGCATGAAATTATAGGCGTCCTTTCCAAGACATATTACGCTCAGAAAAACAAAATAGACCCATCTAAAATTGTGATGGTCTCAGTCATGCCCTGTACCGCCAAAAAATATGAAGTCTACCGCAGCGGAGAGATGTTTGCTTCCGGATATCAGGATATTGATGTGGTTCTTTGTACGCGCGAACTAGCCCGTATGATCAAACAGGCCGGTGTTGATTTCAAGTCGCTTCCGGACGAAGAAGCGGACAGCATCTTAGGGGAGTATGCCGGAGCGGGTGTTATTTTCGGCGCGACTGGTGGTGTGGCTGAAGCAGCTTTGCGGACGGCACACTATTTTATCACCGGGACCGATCTTGAGAAAGTCGAATTTACCCAGATACGCGGTCTGCAAAGCGTGAAGGAAGCCGTCGTTGATATCGGTGGCAACAAAGTCAGTGTTGCTGTAGCTCACGGTTTGAATCATGTGGAGTCCGTTCTGGCTAAAATTAGAGAAGCCAGAGAAAACGGTCAGCCTCCGCCTTACCAGCTTGTTGAAGTCATGGCCTGCCCGGGTGGATGCGTTGGCGGGGGTGGACAGCCCTACATGGTTACAGATGAAGTCCGTATTCAAAGAGCAGCCGCTCTTTATGCCGATGATTCCAATAAAGAAGTCCGCTTTTCTCACCAGAATCCCTATATTAAGCGGCTTTACGAAGAGTTTCTGGAAAAACCACGGAGTGAGAAAGCCGAAAAGCTCCTCCATACCTCTTATGAATCGCGCCCGATCTACACTAAGTAGCCTCAAGGACCAACATTCCACATTAGTTAGCCTTAATAAACACAAAGTGGCACAGTATGTCTGACCTCCAGACGTTAAATGGACTAGTCTCCGAACTAAGGCAATTCGCACAATAAGGTTTCATAAGGCAAAGGATTCCGCCGTATCTTTTTATTAAACTCATTCAACGAAATTGGTTAAATTAAGTAAAGTTAAGTAAAAGTACATTGACATTTAATTATCTGCAAGCTAACCTTTACTTACATAATATCGTGAAGATCAAAAATGGGGAAAAAGATAGTTGAAGATTAGCATAAATTTACAGAAAAAAGCATGGTTGGATAGGCTGTCTCAATTCATATCACATACCGGGGGTGTATTGACAACCAAAGCTAGTGGTGTTACCATGGCTTCATACGTGAAGAAATACCATGCACTTTAGAGAGCGGAGTACTTCCGATTCTCCGTTTAAGCGTTTTCTTTCACGTTGGTTGTTCAATAAGACCATCAGTAGGCGTGATTATCAGTTTTTTACACTTACACACGACGAAATACTCAACACGATTAACCGTTATGAGCAAAATAATTGTCTTTTTTAACCCTATTTATGAAGGATCATGAAAAGGAATAATTTGCACTTAGTAAGATTTGTAAGAGATGAAAAAAATAAAATATTTGTTAATCGCTACCGTCACCTTGTGCCTGGCGATATTCTTTACTTCGAGTATTACCTCCGGGGCTTCTAACTATTATTTCGATTATACTTACAGCGTGAAGCTGGATAAGACACAAGTTCAGATAAATGAGCCCTTTTCGGCCCATGTTAGCAGCGAAGGGACCTGTAAACAGCCTTTGCCGGCGACTCCAAACGGTGGAACCATCTCGGGTAAGATTACGGCCAGATTACAAGGGAAAGATACAGTCATAGACCTGAACCCGGGCTTTTCAATGCAGATCAATGAAATCCCTGGCCAGGTTGGGCAAAGCTTCCAGAAGGATGTCGATGTTCCGCTGGTTTTCCCTGAAGGCAGTCAGGCGGGGAAATATAATGTTATTGCCCAGACTACCGGGGCTCAGTTCCAAGTATTCGGTTTAACGATCGATGCTTCGTCATATTTGCCTGCAGACCCAATAGATGTTGGAACAATTGAGTGCATCAGTAAGCCGACTCCCGTCATTCAGAATGTGATTACCATTACGCCTTCCCCGAAAACATCAGCCCAATCTGTCTCTAACGGCAGCCTTGTCTGGCCGATCGCAGGAGGGGTAGTGGGGGGGATTATTGTTTTAGGTATGATTTTATGGCTTACTCGCTCACACCATCGGCGGTAAGCAGAAATAAATCAGAGGAGGTATCAAAATGGCGGTTAAGACATCGCAGAAGAAGGGAACCCAGGTCTTGTCTGAAGAGGTTCGACAAAGACTACAAGCGTTCATACCTCCCAAGGAACAGTGGACACCTGTAGACGAAGCGCTCTATGGGGTGGAAAATATATATCGCGTCGACTCTGAAGAAGCGCAAAGGATCAGATTTAAAGCTATTCGATACAGCTTCAAACATCATTATGAAAATAATGAGTTTTACAGACGCTATTGCCAGACGGACAACGTTTCTCCTTCCGATATAAAAGAACCCTCCGATCTAATGAAAATTCCTTTTATTCCGGATGCGTTTTTTAAGGACCATCCTTCTGGAGAGGGATTTTTGGCGTGGCTCCGGAAAATCTCTACTGGAAAGGTACCGGAAGTCCGCCTGAAGAAGAATCCTTCGTTTCAGGATGTGATGGAAGCTCTGGAAGAAAAGCAATTTACCGTGACCTTTACCAGCGGGACTTCCGGCCGGTTCAGTTTCTTTCCACGTAGCCGTCTAACCTGGATGCGGCAGAAGTATTCAATCGCTTGCTGTTCGTTAGAAATACTGGGCGGGACACTGGACCCGCAAAGGATTGGAATGCAATTCGCGCCAAATCCTTACAAGACCTTTCTTTTTATCGGCCGAGGTACGTCCGCGGTTCAAGAAGCTCTTTTTGTACCGGAGAACGTGCGCTACATCATCAATAGCAAGATCACTCCGGATTCTATCCGCATCTCAAAAGGGATGACCCACGGACTCGGGGAGAAATTGAAAGCCAAAATCATGGATTTCGCCCGTAAGGGAATCATGAACAAGTTTATTGAGCAACTCGAAGAATTCGCATCTCAAGATAAGCGCATGGTTCTGGGTGGTTCTCCATCTTTGATCATGGCGACAATCAATATGTTAGAGAAAAAGGGCAGTCATCTTAAACTTCGTGACGATACCATCATCATGACTGCCGGCGGATGGAAAATGGTCACCGGCGCTCCCATGACAGATAAAGAATTCAGGGCCAGATTAAAAGAAGCCTGGGGCATGCCCGATGAAAATTGTAGAGATATCTATGGAATGTCGGAGTGCTGTGGTCTTTTTCCTGACTGCGAGGGACATTATAAGCATATTCCTCAGTCATTTATCTATCCCATGGTTTTGGGCGATGATCTAAAACCGCTGGGTTTCGGTCAATACGGCCGGTTCGCTTTCCTTGATGCTTTGCCGGATAGCTACCCGGGGTTTATCATGACCGGAGATAGGGTCAGGCTGTTAGAGTCTTGCCCGGTTTGTGACCGAATTGGTCCGGTTGTAGAGTCAGACATCTCTCGCATAAAAGGGTCTGATGATCGAGGCTGCTCCGCGGTTATGGGGCAGCTTATGGCGAGTGGAATAGCTAAACAAAGTCGGAGGTAATACTTAATGGAAGGCGATCAATCGCATTCTAATAAATCCACGGTTTCATCCTGGCGTATCATGCGCAGTATGATTCCGTCCATCTTCAAATTGGTGAGGGTGGTTCTCATACATCCTAGACCCGCTTTTAAAATGCTTCGGGAAGCCCAGGGAGCCAAAAAAAGACTCAGAGCAAAATATAATTCAACCCAACGTCAGTATGAAATCCCGGCTTTCGAGGAAAAAATGCGGCATCAGGTCTTAAATAAAGTCTACCTTCGTCCTTCCAGATACATCGAATCGGATGCGCCGGAAATAATCGCTACGGCTAATCACCTGGGCGCTTTTCGAAAACCGGAATTTGAATTCGCTAATGCCTGTTTTAATTTTGTAAAGATGAAAGTCTGGTTTACCTTTGCTGCGGAATTAAGGGGAGCGGTGGGCACTTTGAAGCTCGGAGAAGGCATGTGTCTGGATAAGACTCATCTTTTTATCGCCCTCTGCCGGTCTGCCGGTATTCCCGCTCGATTCCGGATGTCTCAGGAAGCTTTCTCTCAAAACATCTATGAACAACTTACCCTGCAAGACCCGATTATGAGAGATTGGTACAACTCGACCGGGTATTTCATGCTGCACGCTATGGCTGAGGCGTATATTAATGGTGAATGGGTCCCTGCCGATTTTTCCATGGACTATCGCTATGAAGCTGGTCTTGGGCTACCGCTTTCACGACTAGGGGATGAACCTGAAGGGACCTGGAACTGGGCTTTGCCTGGAAGCGTTCTTCGTTTTGAGTACCTGCCGCCCGTTTTTGCTTTTTTTACTTCCAGAATGCTTAAAATGAATACCGGTATGATGCTGACCCTTCAGGAACGGATGGAGACCGAGGGGCTGGGAATCGGTGAAAAAGCCCTGGCGGAAGCCGGGGGTGCAGAAGCCTACGATCGAAAAATAAGACAGACGTATAAAGCGGTTTTACCCGAGGTCTCCAAAAAACTGTTTAAAGCCTTAAAAGAGACCGGGACGCCTTCCTCAGACTCGGATGGAGTCAAAACCGGCCGTGTAAAATCGAAAGGAGGATAATTTCGAAGTGGTAGACTCTGTCCTTTCCAATGGTACCGCCATAGAAATAAAAAATATCTCCAAAACTTTTAAGAATATCAAAGCCCTGGATAATGTTACGCTGGATATTCACCGGAATGAGATCTTTGCTTTGCTGGGGTCCAATGGTTCCGGTAAGACCACACTGTTGCGTATCATCTCTACCCTGATACACGCAGATCCCCCGGATTCAAAAAGACCGGACCGGGCATGCCGCATCATGGGGCTGGACCTGTTCACGCAGCAAGACCGGATCAGGCATATTATGGGATATGTTCCGCAAAGAGATGCTTTATATGAAAATCTTTCGGCGATCGATAATATTAACCTGTTCAGTATCCCATATGATGTTGAGAAGAAGACGCGTCAGACTCGTATCAAGGAGCTTCTGGGTTTGGTGAGACTCTACGATCGAAAAGATGCACTGGTGAAGACCTTTTCCGGGGGAATGCTTAAACGGTTATCTATAGTGTGTGCTCTGGTGCATAACCCGGCGGTACTATTTTTGGACGAAGTGACGGTGGGACTGGATACCGAACTCAGGCGAGAGATCTGGGGATTACTGGCGGAGTTGAAAAAAAATTGCACGATAGTGTTGACCACGCATTATATTCCGGATGCGGAGACCTACTGCGACCGCGTGGCTCTGATTTATAACGGTCATATTTTGAATTGCGGTAAGCCAGCCGAGCTGGTGCAGATGTATCCCCCGGCCACAAATCTGGAAGAAGTGACTGTGCTCAGTCAAAAGAAGTGAAACCGACCTTACCCGGGCTTTTTTATCTTAAGGAAAGGATTGGGGTGAGGGGCGATAAAATGTCTCCTGTGAAAACAAAAAAACCTGGAGGAACAAAATGGGAAAAATAATCATCTCCCTCGTCACCGCTATCATTTTATCTCTGGCGGGGCTGATTCCGATTAACGCTGCGGATGAGATAGTCAGTGAATTAAATGCCGCTGTGGTCGGCCTGGCCGAATATTCTCCTGGAGATGATGGGGTTGCCCAGATATCAATCCAGAATAACAACAAGCTGGGAGAGATCAATTACTCGGCTGTCCAGGCGGGATTGTCATCTTATTTTGGATCCGCGGTCAGTCTTACCGCAACGTTATCCAAAGAATTTGCTCCGGTAGAAATTAAGACCGGTCAGGTTTTACTGGGTACCTTAAACTCAGGAGCCACCACCCCTCCCATCCCTTTCAATATTAAAATAAGTGATAATGCCTCGGCCGGGGATTATTATCTGACCCTGACGATGACCTATCGGACCCTTAAGACCACCTCCAGCGATGATGATTCCAAGAAATTCAAAACCGAATGGGCGGAGCGGACGGATGTTAAAAAGGTAAAGATCAATATTAAATCCAAAAAAGAAGAAGCCATGGACCAGCAGCTGGATTTCAAAATTGCCCGGGTGGACGCTGAGAAATTTGCTCCAGGGGATACGGGCGCCATACAGTTGCGTGTGCAGAACAATAAAACCATCGAAAAAATAGATTCATCGGCCATGCAGAGTAATCTGTCTCAAGACTATGGAGCGGCCTCAGGGCTCATGGCTCATCTGGATCAGGGTAATGCTCCATTCAGCATCAAGACGAAAGATGTTTTACTGGGTACACTGCCGGCAGGTCAGGCTACACCGGCCCTGCCAATCATGGTTGAAGTAGAAGATAATGCTCCTGCCGGTACCTATCCGGTGCATGTCTCTATCAACTACAGGACTTTAAAATCCACTTCGATAGAAGATGGAGACCCCCAGCTGAAATGGTCGAGCGGTAGTGCCAGCCAGGATATCAGTATAGAGATTAAAGAGAAGCTTCTGGAGTTTGAGGTAGTGAACGTCACTTCTGACCTTACTCCTGGGACAAAGAATGAGATCCAGGTCACGTTCAGGAATAAGGGCAACAAAAAAGCCCAGGATGCGAGTGTTAAGCTAAGTGCTGCATCGCCTCTGTCCATGACCGATAACACGGCTTACCTGGGTACCCTTCAGGGGGGAGAGAGCGCATCGGGGACTTTTGGTCTTAAGGTAATGGGTGACTCCATACTGAAAGAATACTCCCTGGATGCTTCGGTGCAGTATGTAGACTCTAAGGGAGATAAGGTGAGCTCGGATGTGATCAAGGTGCCGGTCACGGTTAATAAGCCAAAAGCTTCCGCTACTTTTCTCAACCAGCTCAAAGACCAGTGGCTGGTTTTTGGCAGTGGTGCCGGAATAATCGTGGTCATATGGCTGGCTGTGGGTGTGATCCGGGTATACCGGCGCAAGAATGCCAATTAATGAAGTCGCTTTCTATGGATCTGTTATTTAGAATTTCTAATTTGATGATGAAGGGGGCTTTCCAAGTCTTTTGAAACTCAGTCATCTGGGAATCACCACTCTCATGGAACTAAAGAAAATAATCCATGACCGGCGCCGTCTGGCGGTCCTGGTGCTTGGACCGGTTTTCCTTTGTCTGATCTTCGGCTATTCCGCGTACTATGATCCGCAGAATGTGACTCTCGCCGTGTACGTCGACCATTTTTTTAGTCAATCACTTCCGGAGAATGACCAGACACGGCGGATTATAGAAGATATTGATCACACGCGCACGTTCAACATCGTTGAGGTGTACTCGATGGAGGACGCTGCCCAGCGTCTGGACAGGGGACTGGTTAGAGGTATATTGTTTTTTCAGGAAGGACCTTCCGGGTTGGAAAAAATTGAGGTAACTGCGGATGTTACCGACCGTATCGTCCAGCAGGCTATCACATCCGATCTGCCGCCGATCCTGTCCGCCGGCTCCAGCCAGCAAACGGTACAGACATTAAGTAGGGCCGGGATCAGTCAGGACCAAACTCCTCGCATTATCACCCCTTTTACCGTTAAGTTCTCTAATAATCAAAATCGTACTTTAACCCAGTTTGATCTGGGGGCTTCCGGCGTAATGATTCTTTTTGTGGTCGGCATTTCCCTCATTATGGCTTCTATTGCTGTTACCTCCGAACGTTCAAAGGGAACGATCGAGAGAATCTTCGCCTCACCGCTGAACCGCTGGGTTATCATTCTCAGTAAAGTCCTGGCTTACAGCCTGTTTGCCATTCTCATCGCTTTTGTAATCTGGCTGACTTTGAAGCTGGCATTTAATATTACCGTCGGTAATGTGGCTCTGATACTGCTATTTGTCGTTCTAGCCAGTATCAATGCAATTATTCTGGGACTACTGGTGTCTTCGGTGACTTACACCGAATTGGAATCGGTTCTGGGGGCGACTATTATCTGGTTTTTGTCCATGTTCTTAATGGGATTGACATTCCCGCTAGAATCCATGCATCCCATTTTTAGCTACCTTGCTAAATTGATTCCCTTTACTTACGCCCTTAATTCCGTCAGGAATGTGAATTTGATTGGATGGAGTCTTTCTGACACCTTACCTGATATGTTTATTTTATTAGCATTTCTGGCAGTTTTTACCGTGGCCGCGACGATCTTATTGAGGCGGGAGATCAGATGAAAATCAGTCACGCCTTGTTTCTTACTCTAACCGAGCTAAAACAGGTCTGGAATAACAAGCGTTTTTTGTGTCTTTTAATTTTCGCACCGATCCTGATTTGTGTCAGTTTTGGTTTTGTCACTTACCGGTATCCGGAAAATATTGATACCACCGTTTTTGTGGAAGCCCGTTCAGGAGAAGCGATAAGCAACGAAATTCAGAGCGTGATCACCGGCATCGATCACTACACCCGGGATGACGGCAGTCATCCGTTTTCAGTAACCGCGGAAATAAATTCGCGTGAGGTGGCTTTACAACGCTTGGATGCCGGATTAACACGGGCAGTGATAATCCTGAAACAGGACGATGAGGGGCAGTTGGCCGGGGTGGAAGTCATCAATGCGGTCGGAGAAACGTCTATTTCCAGTGTCTTACAGGAAGAACTTGGTAAATATTTCGATAGTTATTCGAAACAGGTCGGAGACCTTAGACTGGCGCAAGCTATATCTGCCCAGGGGAACATTTCACCGGAGAATGCACTTACCCGGGCAACGGATCTAATGTCCGGTATCCGGGTCGTAATGCGGACCGATAATTGGATCAGCCTGAGGTATTTTGATTTTTATGCTTCCGCCATGATTGTGCTGGTGGCGATGGGAATGCCCATGCTCCTGAGTGTGATATCGATTACCTCTGAGCGTTCAAAAGGGACGATCGAGAGGATCTTTGTTTCCCCCTATAAAAAGTCCGAGATCATTCTCAGTAAGGTTCTGGCTTACAGTATTTATGCGGTGCTCATCGTCTGCCTGTTTATCGGATGTTTAAAACTGGTATTTAACGTCACTCTGGGGGATATGGGGCTGGTAATGCTCCTGGCTGTTCTCGTAGGTATCAACGGGGCAGTCTTCGGTCTGCTGATCTCATCTCTGACTTACTCGGAATCCGAATCGGTCATCATCGGAATTATGGCGATGCTGGGGATGATGGCAGTGATGACCTACATGTTCCCCTGGGAAACGATGCATCCTATCGGCCGGGTTATTTCGGGGATTTTGCCTTTTTCATATGGAATTCAAACGATCCGGCTGGTCAATATGGTCGGGGTGAGCCTGGCCGATATCTGGCCGAACCTGGTTATCCTGGCTGTTTCGATAATTGGCATGACGCTGATTTCGATCCCCGTGCTAAGGCGCGAAATTAAATAGACCGTGCTATGATTTTTGATTAGAATATAAGAAAGTTCCAGACTCAAATATTATGCCAATTGCCAACATCAACGGTGCCAACCTCTACTTCGAGGAGCATGGTCAAGGACAACCCCTGGTCATGATACAGGGGTTTGCCGGAAATCAATTCGCCTGGTTTTTCCAGGTAATGGCCTTCGAAAAACACTTCCGGGTCATCACTTTCGATGCTCGAGGGATAGGCCGGTCCAGCGTTTCAAAAGTCCCCTACACCGTCCCCGTAATGGTAGATGATGTCCTGGGTCTGATGGACTATCTGAAAATCGATCGCGCTCATATTCTGGGTCTTTCCCTGGGAGGCCTGGTTGCTCAGGTTATTGCTATCGAGCACCCTGAAAGAATCATGAAACTTATTCTGGTGAGTACGCTGCCCGGCACTAACCTTGAGTACATTTCAGAGGGGGTTAGAGGTGTCGGCAGGAAAGTCTTTAACATGGATGTGGTTCAGGCTATGGACTATTTTATCAAGATAGCCTTTAATAAACCTTTATACCGGTATCTCATCAAATTGCTTTCCAGGCCTCGATTGCTCACCGCATATTCGGACTATTTCAAACAGATGCAAACGGTCGGAGAATATAATACCGTTGATCGCCTCCATCTGATTCAGTCGCCTACCCTGGTTATTACTGGAAGCAATGACAGACTGGTCTCGCCGCATTGTTCGGAAATCATCGCCGGGAAAATTCCCCGGGCGCGACTGGTGATGGTAAAAGGCGGGTCTCATGCTTTTTTCCTGGAAATGAGAAGCCGCTTAAATCGCGAAGTACTAAACTTTCTCCTGGAATAAGACTTCAATTTTCTTTCCGTACGGGTAAATCTTTCTGCATAGAACCTTAAAGTTTTGTAATCTTTTTGTAACAATTGTGTAATAAGATTGTAACATTCAAGTTCAAATACTTTATTTTTTAACTTATATACGGAGGTCGTTAATGTCCATTAGAAGATACCGGTGGTTATTTGTCCTGGCAATCTTATCTGCTCTTTTTTTTACTTTTATAGAATCATGCTTTGCCCAGGACTCTTCGTCCATTGTGGATGTCCAGAAGTACGACCGTGCAATACAAATCATGGCGATGCTTCTGGTAGGCTTTGGATTTCTGATGGTATTCCTGAGAAAGTACGGACGATCCGCTTTAACGGCCACTTTTTTACTCGTTGCCACAGCGATTCCGCTGTACCTGGTACTTAATAATGGAGGTCTCTTCGGTACCGCTGCAAATAGTGAAATAGATGGACTGGTCCTTGGAGAGTTTGCTGCCGCGAGTCTGTTAATCTGTGCCGGAGCTTGTCTGGGTAGATTGAAAATGTACCAGTATATAGTGTTAGCCGTCCTGTTTATTCCATTGTACATGCTTAACGAGTGGATCGTAGCTGAAAATGGGCTCAGTTGGCTGGGTCACGGAGTTTTTATCGATACCGGCGGGTCCATTATCATCCATGCTTTTGGCGCATTGTTCGGTATGGGAGTGGTGATGGCCATCACTAATCGCTCAGAACAAGCGGTGCCCATTGAATCCGATTATACAAGTGATAAGTTCTCGATGCTGGGTAGTATGGTCCTCTGGGTTTTCTGGCCGAGCTTTTGCGCGGCTCTGGTAGCACCGGAAATGGTATCTTTTACCGCCGTTAATGTAGTCATTGCCCTTTGTGGTTCTACTCTGGCTACTTATTTTGCCACCGTGGCATTGAGGCGTAAGATCTCTATATCCGATATCGCGAATGCTTCTCTGGCGGGTGGAGTAGCCGTTGGGGCAACCTGTGCTTCAGCGAATCATCCGACTGCCTTTCTTATTGGAATCCTGGCAGGTACGCTTTCCACTTTCGGGTTTGCCGTGATTCAGCCACGCATCGAAAAATTCTTCAGAATGATAGATACCTGCGGGGTCACCAACCTTCATGGATGGCCGGGATTGATGGGTGGTATTGCCGCGGTTTTTGTCGTCCGTGGAATTAATATTGGAAGCGAATTTGCCGGCATTGGTATTACCATCGTCGCGGCGCTAGTCCCGGGCTATATCGTAGGAAGGATCATACTGGCACTGGGCAAAATAAAAAGGCACTATGACGATTCCGTTGAAGTTATCGATGTCAATGAGGGTTAAGGGATATTAACCGGTCTGATCGTCTGTCCTGAGCCAGTTTCGCAGTGATTGTCACCGGAAATATCACGAAATCGATGATACTCTATCTAGCCAGAGGTTTACTTCAGCGCGTTTTACGGATAACCGTTTGTTTGCTCTGGCTTTCAACTGAGCGATTTCCAGTTCAGAAAAAAGCCGCCATCCGTTTAAATCTCGATACTGGACGTCCTGGAATTTGTTTTCTCTTACCCATCGTAAAAATGTCGCCCGGTTGGTGCCTGCTTTTTTGCAGGCCTCGCTGGTCCTGTAATATTTCTGCCCGTCAATAATAATGGACAATTAGCAACCTCCATATATTCGTCACGAAGAACTATATTTGAATATATTCTTTCGCAGGATGTTAGACAATCGACCGTTAGTACCTATTGCAAGTATTCATTCTCTTACTTTCGTACTATGCGAGCCTGTATTCTTTTCTTAATAATTTCTAATTTAACTATTTTTTGATATGATTAAATCCAGAATACTCTTAAGACTGAATATTTTTCGTTGAATCGGGGATGAAAAAATGGAAAAAGAAAAAAACACCGGTATCCAGATCACAAATAAACCGGCGAGCAAAGAGATTTCCATTGTGAATGGAGGTATTAAAATACAGGCTTCATCAAAGCCGATCTCGGTGGGATTTGCCATTAATTATGGAAAAGTCTATCTCGTTATTGATTGCTCCGGAAGCATGAAAGGTGAAAAGTTGTCGGAAGCCAAACTGGGAATACTTGGTTTTGCGAGAAACGCGTTTAAAAAAGACTACCGTGTAGGACTGATTAAATTCAGTGAGAAAGCGGAGGGTCTCAATGAACCCACGACTGATATCGGGGTGCTGCAAAATGCGTTAAGAAATCTCAATGCCGGTGGAGCTACCAACCTGACCGCTGCCATCAAAATGGCTCACGCGAAGCTAAAAGATTTTACAGGCATAAAGGTGATGGTTATTGCCACGGATGGAATGCCTGAGAGCGCTAAGACCAGCCTCGAAGCCGCGACACAAGCGAAGGCAGAAGGAATTCAAATCGTAACCATAGGTACAGACGACGCGGATCAGGAATTTTTACAGCAGCTTGCTTCCCGGACTGATTTGAGCTCCAAAGTCGACAGCGATAAGTTCGCCAGCGCCATCACCTCTGCATCTTTATTATTAACAAGTCCTAAAAGCCTGAAACCGAAATAAAGGAGAAATCATGGATTGGGCGGAAGCCTGCCGGATTCTCGGAGTCCCCGAGACAGCTTCTGATGCCGAGATCAAAGAGCAGTATATTTATAAAGCACAATTATTGCATCCTGACAAAAATCAGGACAAACCTGAGAGCATTCGCAAGAAGGCTGAAGCCGAGTTAGCCATTGTGAATCAAGCGTATGCTATTGTCAGTAATCCCAACAATAATCCCTATAAAATACCCCCCAGACTCTCTGTTGACCCAACTGGAATTCGATTTAAAGAAGTCCATCTTGGTGAGCAGAAAACCACTACTATCAGGGTTTTAAGTGTCGGAGGCCCTTACACCAGTATCTGGATTGATAATCAGCCTGCTCCCTGGTTGACCGTCACCGCCGTAAATTCCCTTACCACGGAACGGCTGCCATTAGAAGTAACACTTGAAGCTACCGGCACCGGGGTCCCCGGCACTCTCTACAGCTGCGATCTATTGATCAAACTAGAAAATGAAGACACCCATATGCTGGACCGTGTCCTGGTCAAAGTAGAAATGCATGTTGAATTCGGACCCATAGTGTCCGTTTCCGGCAAAGCCGCCGCCCCTCCTCAAAGCTCGACGTCCTCCGACGTTAAACCTGCTTCGTCTCCGGCGCGGAAAGAGAATCGCGGATTCAGCCCGGCTACGCTCGTCGCTAATCTTCTGGCATTCTCACTATTAGAAGCGATTGTCATGATCCCTGTTTATTATTTTTTGAATTTAAATCAGATAGTATTTACGCTTATTGCCATTATTGTATTCGCGGTGGCCTTTGGATTCTCTCTCGACCACGCGCTGAACGTCGGCTCACGCCGTTCTCTTCCTGCGCCCTCCAAATCTAAATCAGGGAACAGCAGAAAGCCCTAGTCGCTATCCCCACTATGGTCCTTTCTGCTGGTCCTGACGGTACCGCCGATATGTAATGATGTGCCTGTCCGATCACATGGTATTTTTGCTGACGAAATCCCAGTTTATGAGTTTCCAGAAAGCCTCTACATACTTCGCTCGGACATTCCGATAATCGATGTAATAGGCATGCTCCCAGACATCGCAAGTTAAAACCGGTTTCTTGTTGTCCTTTAAAGGGTTACCAGCGTTGCTGGTGCTTTCAATCGTGAGGCTACCGTCCGCATTCTTCACCAACCACGCCCATCCGGAACCGAAGAGAGTAGTAGCCGCAGCTGTGAACTTTTCTTTGAACTGCGCGAAGGATCCGAAACTTTTATTGATTGTCTCGGCGAGGGGTCCGATTGGTTCACCTCCGCCCTTCGGAGACAGACAGTTCCAGTAAAAGGTATGGTTCCAGATTTGAGCGGCATTATTAAAGATGCCACCAGAGGCCTTTTTGATAATGTCTTCCAGACTGGCATTCTCAAATTCCGTGCCCGGAATTAATTTGTTAAGATTGTCCACATAAGTCTTGTGATGTTTTCCATAATGGTATTCCAGGGTCTCAGCCGATATGTTTGGGGCAAGGGCGTCCTTGGCATAGGGCAATTCCGGTAACTTGTGCTCCATCTCAATCCTCCATTCTTTATTCTGTACTGGTTATTCTCCTAAACTGGAATCTATTAATTTCTCCGATGAATCGACCTTCCACAGAAAGCCCGGTTTATCTCCTTAATAGTTCTCGGCCAGTATCTCATAATATGACTGCGGGTGCTGGCAAGCAGGGCATTGCTTTGGTGGTTCGGTCCCTTCATAAATATATCCACAATTAATGCAGTGCCACTTTACGGCGGTCTTTTTCTTGAACACTTCGCCATTATTCACATTCTCGGCTAATTTACGATATCGGCCTTCATGAAATTTCTCAACTTTACTGATTTGATCGAATGAATTAGCAATCTGTTCGAAACCTTCCTTTCTGGCCGTCTGACCGAAATCACTGTAGATCTTCGTCCATTCCATTTTTTCGCCTTCCGCGGCTGCTATCAGATTGGATTTGGTGTCTCTAATGGCTCCGGCTGGATAGGAGGCGGTAATTTCGACGTCCCCTCCTTCCAGATACTGGAAGAATACCTTGGCATGCTCCTTTTCATTTTCAGCAGTTTCGGTGAAAATGTTGGCGATTTGCTCAAACCCTTCCTTTCTCGCGGCGCTCGCAAAGAAAGTATACCGGTTCCTCGCCTGAGATTCCCCGGCGAAAGCGGTCAACAGGTTCTTTTCTGTCTGGGTACCTTTTAACTTACTCATTTTTTTCTCTCTCCTTTTTACTATATTATTTATTTGGCGGTAAATGTTTTATCTTTTCCAAACATCCTGAGCATATTCCCCTCACCTCCATGTGATGGTGCGTCACTTTAAAACCTGTCTTACTCTCCACTCTCTCTTCGATTTCCTTGTCCACTGTTTCATCCAGGTCAAAAATATTTCCGCATCTATCACACCGGAAATGATAATGCGGCTCCGGGTTCCCATCGAAATGGGCTTCTTCGCCGGAAGTATCTATTTCCTGAATTGCTCCGGTTTTTTTTAATATTCTCAGATTCCGGTAGATCGTCCCCAGGCTAACTCCCGGGATTTGTCTCTTTACTTTTTCATAAACCCATTCCGCATCTGGATGAGAAGTAGTCTCCCTTAAAACGCTGATAATGGCTTCTTTTTGTTTTGTCCTTCTTTCCACCTCAACCGCCCCCTTAATAATAATAATTACTATTACTAATAATATAAGAAAATAATTTTTCTGTCAACAGATTAAATTAGGAAGTTCCAATATTTAAAAATGCGGCTTTTTGAATTATTTTTCTCGGGGACCTTCTTGAATAATAATCAATCTATATTTTGTCAGATTTTCCTAGCATAGTAAAAATACAGGGAGCCGGTGGATCTTACCGGCTCCATTCTCAAACCTGGCCGCAAGACGGCTACTTCAGCCGGATACCGGGCAAGGCGGGACTGAAGTTGAAATCATTTTTAAAAAGTGAATCCAGGAAGCCGGCAACTTCTTCAAAATTGATCCAGTACTGGCAGTGCAAGTCCGGGGCTTTTGTTTCCCCGGTTACACCGATACTTATATCGGCAGCGTTAAAAGCAGCATTATCCATCAGGGAATCGCCCATATAGAGTACTTTTCCCTTTAGACTGAGAGTATTTTTAAGCTGTTTTAAGGCTTTTCCTTTGTTGATGGAGCAGCAGAAAACATCGAAGTAGGGCTTTCCCGGGTAACGGACTATTTTCAGCGAAAGTTCTTTACAATGGGAGATTATGTCGCCGGTCATTTGAATGACCTTTTTCCTGTTACTGGCACGCCGCCAGTCCACGCAAAAAGCCAGTGCCTGGCCTGAATAGTCACATTTTTCTTCAATCACTACGCCGTCCCCAGAGTTCAGATGTGCAAAATCCAAGGCCTGGTTGAGCGATGGCAGGACTTGCTTTACCCCATCCGCCACCACCGGTTGAGAGCCGGTCTTAATTTCCAGTCCGGCAATCGCTCCCCAGGCATGAGCAAAAGAAGTGCGCGGTAAAATAAAATTCAGGTCTTTGGCTGTAATGATCCCAATCCGGACAAATCTCCGCATCCGGTCCAGCAACGCCTCCATATGCGAAGGTATCCGGGAGAGTTGTCTCGGTACATTTAAAGGGCTGATAGTCCCATCATAATCAAAAAAGAGACCATTAACTTTTAAGTTTGATCGCTCGCTTTTCTCGATCTGTCTTCTGAGTTTTACAATAGCTTCATGCTGGAGCTTTTTGACGCTGCCTTCAGACGTTCCGGTTATACGGGCGGTCTCGGTGATTGAAAGCTCGGTTCCGAAGCGTAATGAAATTACTTCCTTCTCACGGGCAGGAAGCCCTTCGATCGCTCGTTTGACAGCGGAGATTTCCTGGTCCTGTTCTATGGCTGTGACCGGATCATCCGCATCGCCGGAATCCCAATCTTCGATAGCGACAGATGGCTTTCGGCTGGACTGACGGTAATAGTCGATGACGAGATTGTGGGCAATCGTGAAGAGCCAACTGGCAAACGGTTTGTTCTCAAACCGGAACGAATGGATATTTGCCAGAGCTTTTACGAAGACCTCTTGAGTCAGGTCTTCCGCCTGCTCTGTTCGGCTGACTCTGGTATAGATGTAGCGGTAAACGGGACCGGCAAATTCTTTATATAACGAGGCAAAAGCCTCTCGCTCACCATTTTGGGACCTGGAAACCAGGTCTTCGATACAGGCGTCCGGCTCTGGATTCATGAGAGTATCAAACATTTTTGGACCTCCAGATATGTTAGCTTAATAAGGTGTCTTTTATCAAATCAAGCGACGGATACTTGTATAACGGAAAACCCCGCTTAAAAGTTGAATGGCAAAATATTTTCGGCCGAAGCGTGCAAAATTTCATTAATATCGTTAAAATTATCTTAACAGAACTAAATCCCGTATCGTAAAGAGGAATTTTTGTGTCCGGTCGTCAAGACTCCGCTCCATCCGGTTCAGGTATTTCCGGTCTGTTAAATCAATATTCGGTAGTAGTAGCCTGCTTTCTGACGGTGATGGCAGGAGCGCTGGCGTTTGTTTCCTATGGTATCTTTTTCACGCCAATCTCCACCCAGTTCGGCTGGACGCATACCGAGACCTCCGGTGCATTCTCCCTGATGATGACCGTGGGAGGCGTTCTCGGCATCTTTGCCGGGCGTCTGGGGGATAAGTTTGGGCAAAGGCTAGTGATAGTTGTCTGCGGCGTATTTGAAAGTGCATCCTATTTGCTTCTGTCACAGCTTACCGCCTTATGGCAGCTGTACGTTTTCTACGGGATCCTGACTGGAATCGGATTGGCAAGCGTTGCTCCGTTAACAACCCTTCTCACCCGTTATTATGGCGGCAAGCGCGGATTAATGACAGGGATTGCCCTGGCAGGGGCGGGTGTGGGTGGCACCACGGCGCCTCCGGTGGCTCTCTTCTTCATCTCCAACTACGGTTGGCAGGCTGCTTTTTTGGTTATGGGAGGCATTATCCTGTTTATTACCATTATTATCGCACTCCTCATGTACCGTACCAAGAAGTTAATACCCATGGCCGCACAAAAAGGCAATATCCCGGAAATAGCGGTCTCTCCGGCAGCGGGTATGAATATCAAGAAGGCCTTAAGAACAGGGAATTTCTGGATCTTTGGCTTTATTGTATTCTTCTCCGGAATGATTCAGCAATCAGTTTCGGTGCACCTTGTGCCTGCGGCTAGCGACCTCGGGTTAACTATTGCCATGGCTACGGCCGTTCTATCAGTGGTGAATTTGTCCAATATGTGCGCCAGTTTAACCATGGGCATCGTAATGGATAGGTTGGGCAGTCTGGCGACTCTGGCGATCTCCCTGGCATGCTCAGCGGCCGGTATGTTTTTTCTGCTGGGTGTTCACCAGACGGGGTCTTTCTATCTCTTTGGGGCCCTGTTCGGGCTTGGCTGGGGTATAGTTTCTCTCTCCAGGCCGATTATAGTGGCCGACTTATTCGGACTGCGTTCGCATGGAGAAATTACTGGCGCGATCGTATTATTTTACTCCATCGGAGGGATGCTGGGACCTACATTAGCGGGTTATATTTATGATCTTAATCTTAACTATCAGTTCGCCTTTATACTGGTTGGCGGCATCAGCTTGTTGAATCTGGTCCTGATTCTTCCTCTGAGGTATCTGTCCCGGACGAACCGGTTCTCCTCCACCTCATCCAGAGCACAATAGAGGCCAGTACTACTGACAACACTGCCACGTATATTTCCAGCCAAATGGTGCTCAGCGCTCCCGTTTGAAACGGCACTACGACATAGTTCAATGCCCCGTGCAGAAAAGAGGCGATCAGATAGAATTGCCAGCCCCAGCCTTTTGCTAGGCCGTAACCTGCCAGCGCCGACACCGAAATGTGGAATCCAACGGCGAAAAACCTTTCCCAGAACCCGGCAAGGCCGATTAAACCGTTAACCTGGACAACCTGCCAAGTCCAGCCGCCGGCGAACATGGAGTTATGGACCCAGACAGATTCGAAGATGCCGAATCCCGCTCCGGCCACAGCTCCCGCAAGAAGCCCGATCTTCGGATCGAGACGGCGGTTGTGGCGCAGCCACCAGAAGACGGTCGGGACCAGCTTCGCTCCTTCCTGGACGAGGCCGCTCAGAAGAATAGACGGAATCGATACCAGATAAATCCATTGTGTCAGCCCGGCCGGGCTCACGAAATGGATCAATATCTGACCGACGCCGCTTTGTGCAGGTATCTGGATAAAAGCGATAGTTATCCAGGTCAGAAAAGCGCTGACAGCGCCAATGACCCAGAGCTGCCATTTTCTAAGCGGCGGCCAGTAAGCGGTCAGCCAGACCGTCCCGAAGGCCAGACCAAGCCCGATGGCGATCAGAATGTACTTTGCGGCGAGCCCCGGAAGTACGAACGCGGATAGAAAGAAATCTACCATCTGCTCCAGTAATGAACGCTGAGGTTGCATTTCTGACCTTCCCCGACTACTCGAACCACTGCCCGGCTACCAGGTGGTCTTTATCGAATACCATTCTCACTCCCGCCACCCCTTTTGAGAATTTGGCCTGGTAGTGGACAATGACGTAGCCTTCTGAATTTTCCGTACGGATAAAAGTAAAGGACTCAAAGGTACCGATTTGAGATTTAATTTGAGTGGAAATCTTGTTCAAAGCGTCCTGAGTGACAGCGGCTTTGAACTGAGCGTCTGCATACTGAGTATAGAGGGCCAGGTTAGCATCGCTCAGTCCCTGGAGCGTGGTCTGAGTGGCCGGATCAGCATAAGCGCGTATAGTGGCGTCGTTCGGATTCGCCGAAACGGTCGTTGTGGGGGTAGGTGTGGACGCGGATGAGCAGCCGATGATACCTCCTAAAATAATTATCAGGATAGTGCCGGATAAAATTAAGCTGAATAATCGCGACAAAGAAATATCTCCCTTCCATAAATTCGGAATTAACGTGGTTTCCTTGAACTGTACCCGGTTTGATTATATTATTATAGAGTTTCCCACCGCAACTTCTTGTCCCTGGTTGCGCGATAGCGGAGAGGGTATCGGGAGGTAGTGAGATCACTGACCTTTTAATGTTTGGCCCAATCGCAATCCTTAAATTCGGATTTTTCCTATCCCCGGACTTCAGACCTGCACTTCGGCGGTCACGGTAGTCCCTTTTCCGACCTCAGACTCAAGCTTAAGAGTAGCTCCGATGATACTCGCCCGCTCCTGCATACTGGTGAGACCCAGACTGCCCTTTTTCCCTGCTCGGGCGTAAGCCTCCCGGATATCAAAACCAGTGCCGTTGTCGTTCACCGACATCCTGACCAGTTTCCCATTGAATTGAAGACGGAGAGTAGCCCGGGTAGCCCTGGAGTGTTTGCGCGTATTATTCAGAGCTTCCTGGGCGATGCGGAATAATCCCAGTTTCACTTCTTCCGGCAACGCGGGTTCCGGTCCTTCTACCTCCAGACCAATAGTCATCTGGCCGAGTTTGTTATGGTCCTCGGCGATCTGCTCCAGAGCAGCCCGTAATCCCAGGTGTTCAAGAACGCTCGGACGAAGCTCATGGCTGTAGCGTCGAATAATATCTGCCGCCCGGCTGGCATCTTTTTCCAGGAACCGCAGCTTTTCCAGAGTTTCCGGGTCCTGGATTTTTTCTGATCTCAACAAAGAATTTATCTGGAGTTTCAGGATCGAAAGGTACTGGCTGGTATCGTCATGCAGCTCATACGCGATCCGCTTTCTCTCTTCTTCCTGAACCTGTGTCACCCTGCGGGTGTAATCTCTCAGTGAATTCTCCATCCTTTTACGTTCTGTGATATCATGCAATGTCAGCACCCGCCCCAGAAGTCTCTGATGCTGATCATACAGCGGGGCTAAAAGCATCTCAAAATTGCGAAGATTTTTTACAACATTGATCGAAATCTCGGTCTGCAAAGCTACGTGATTGTGAATATACTTTTGCAAATCCGATTGTTTTTCCAGTCCCCGGTCAACCGGTTTTCCAATTAATTGAGCGGCCGGTTTGCCTGCAATCGCCTCGGCAGCCTTATTAAGATCGAGGATGTTATCATTGACATCCAGGACGAAAACGCTGTCATTCATGTTGTCTACTACAATATTGCGGGCGATAGGGACAATTTTAAAAATGTCGAACCGGAATAACCCCAGAGCGATAATCAGACCGGAGACCGCGAAAGCAGGGGGAGTCATGTCTATATTATAAGTTGGGGGAGCGCGGAGAACATAAATAACATTCCATATCAACGGCAGGATAATGGCGATTAAAAGTAGAACGGTCTGATTGCGGTATAAATGGTGGGAATGAAAGAGACGGCTCGAGATGATACCGACGCCTGAAAAAAGGAGAATATAAGAATATGCTGTATGTACCCAGAACCAGGGACCATAGGTCTTGATCTGCACGATGAATTGTCCGAAAATTTGGAGTTGGGCGTTATACCACATCCAGCCGTGGAGATAATTTGTCCAGACCAGGACGAGCGTAATCAAAGGGATGATAAATAGCAGATACAGCCGTCGGCTCAGCCAGTTGTCCAGGCGGGTATATTGAATGGCAAAGATAAACCAGAGGACAGGGATAAAAGCAATGCCAATGTATTCTATATCGTTGGCAGCCTGAAAATCGGAAAGGGAATTTGCCATTACCTCGACAATATACCCCACCGACCAGACCAGGGTCATTCCCACTAAACCTGACATCGCAACCACACCGGCCGCTGGTAACCGGCGCCAGAAGAAGATGACGAGTGCGCCTGAAATTACAGCCGACCCAATAAGAGCTCCCAGATACTGGTTGTACCCTATCATATTCCCAAACCGTCGCCGTGTGAATATCCTCTACTACATTCTAAGATAACACGAGAACGAGCGTTTTGCGTTGGACGACCCCTATTCTTATCCTGAATAAAAGCGGGAATTGAACTCATAAGCCGAAAGCGGTCGCTTTTTCCTCGTCATGGTGAGGGGTAATCTGAACATAGAGAGAAATATACCGGATGTTGGTTTATTCACCCCGATGAGGCAGAAGAGACCAGGGTGTAGATTCCTCCAGAGTTCGAAAGGATATACAAATTACCTGCCAGGTCTTCACCGAAGGAGGTAATACCCAGGTTTGAGTCGACCAAAAGCAAGTTCTGAGTGACAGCATTATCACGATAACCCAGAGCCCAAATCTTGCCAGAGCAATAGTCGCCGTAGATATAATAACCCCGTAAAGAGGGAGTCTTATCTCCCCGGTAGACGTAGCCGCCAGTGACCGAGCATCCCTGTGAGTGGTCGTATTCAACGAGAGGCAGTGTCAAATCTAATTGATTGCAACCGGCAGCCGGAGAGTAACAATGGAACCCTTCCATGATATTCCAGCCGTAATTAGCACCTTTATTGATGAGGTCTATTTCTTCCCACATGTTTTGCCCAACGTCACCAGACCAAAGTAAGCCGGTTTCTTTATCAAAGGAAAAACGCCAAGGGTTTCGCAAGCCAAAGGCCCATATTTCTGCCCGAGCACCCGAAGTATTTACAAATGGATTATCCGCAGGAATTTTATAATGTTCGGTTGCGGATAAATCTCTGACGTCAATACGTAATATTTTGGCCAGGAGTGTACCCAGATTTTGGCCGTTGCCCTGAGGGTCACCGCCGCTGCCGCCGTCACCCAGGCCGACATAAAGGTAGCCATCCGGGCCGAAGACGATCTGCCCACCGTTATGGTTGGCAAATGGCTGAGCAATTTCCAGAATGACGACTTCACTTTGCGGTGAAGCCGAGGCCGGATTCGTCAGATCAACGCTGAAACGAGACAATACGGAGCGGCGGGGGTTAGCAGACGAATAATAAACATAAAAATGGCCGTTTTTCGGGTAGTCGGGGTCGAAAGCCAGGCCCAGCAAGCCTTCCTCACCGCCGCTATTAACCCGGTCAGTAATATTCAAAAATACCTTCGAACCCTGCTGCGGTTGGTTAGCGGCAAAAGCATCGATGATCCCTTTCTGCTCCGTAATAAATATCAGGCCGCTCGCATCATCCGGCTGTACCAGGTTGGTCATTCCTTGAAAGGAGAGGTTGGAAAATACTCTTTCAACTTGAAAACTGCCTGAGGTTATGGTGGCA
This sequence comes from Dehalococcoidia bacterium UBA3254, assembly GCA_002362735.1. Next base: position 14,696 of record DEUU01000354.1, on the reverse strand, counting down.
AGAGGTGATGCCGGCGTAATTGATGACGTAGGAGAATTAGTAATGGTCGGAAGAGCCGTGGCAGGTACAGCCGCAGATGAAATGGAAGGAATGGGCGATGTTATGGTGGCAGGACCAGCAGAAGGTACCGGAGTGCAGGCCAACAAACCTGAAAGCACAAATAGCCCGACCATTAGTGCTATCCGCTTCTGATGACGAAAGCCTCTTTTCATAACTTTATACCTTCACGTCAACGTGCAAATGCCACAATTCGCATATCATCAACTGTTATTACCCTGTCCTTTCGCAGACCGTTTGTCTTTTAAATCTCTAATCTTTACTTTGCGTCTACCATAATTCATCGTCGGTATCAGACCGCCCGGACAAAAAGTCTCTACTTCCGTTATAGCATGTATTTACCCGTGACCATATACCTGGAGCTACTTATTCTTTTTCTTTAGCGCCCTTAGATTCAGGTAGTGTCCCGGGTTGAATCCTGTTCTTTGGGGCGACAGACAACTAGTGTTAACCTGTCTATGGGGATATCAGGTTTGAATTCTCGTGTTAACTCACATAATAAACATGGCGTCGCCGAAGGAGTAGAAGCGGTACTTCTGAGCGATGGCTTCTCGGTAGGCTTTGAAAACGAGGTCTTTTCCGGCAAAGGCCGAGACAAGCATCAGGAGGGTAGACTTGGGGAGGTGAAAATTGGTGATCATGGCATCCATCACTTTAAACTGATAGCCGGGGTAGATGAAATCATTAACCCAGCCGTCCCAGGGTTTCAGACGGCCGCTCTGGACGGCGTGCGCCGCGGATTCTAACAATCGCACGGAAGTTGTGCCAACGCAAATGACGCGCCTCTTTTCGGCTTTAGCCTGATTGATCTGACTGGCGACAGATTCCGGGATGACGCCATATTCGGGAAAGATAGGATGTCTCAGAATGTCTTCGACCTGTACCGGCCGGAAGGTATTCAGTCCGACATGCAGGGTGACGAAAAGACAGCAGGCTCCTTTTTCGCCGATCTTCCGGAGCAGTTCCGGGGTAAAATGGAGGCCGGCAGTGGGCGCGGCGACACTGCCTTCTTTTTCGGCATATACCGTTTGATAGCGTTCCGGATCGGCCAGCGGGGCATGGATATAGGGGGGTAACGGGACTTTTCCAAGCAGTGGCAAGGCCGATTCATCTGAAAACCGGATTACTCTGATCCCGGCTTCTTTCAACTCCATCACCTCGGCCTTGACGCTGGGGCTGCCTTCGATATCGACCTGCATTCCAACGGAGACTCGCTTTTTGGAACCAATGAGCGCCTCCCAGAGATTGGCTTCGAGGCGGCGCAAGAGCAGGATTTCGATCTTTTTTCCGGTGTCTGACCGGACGGCGAAAAGACGTGCCCTAATGACACGGCTGTTATTGAATACCAGAACATCTCCGGGTGCGAGGAATTCAAGCAGCTCATAGAAGCGATGATGGCTTAACGAGCCTTCCTTCCGGTCTAGTATCAGCAGGCGGGATTGATCTCGCGGTTCGATGGGAATCTGGGCGATAAGCTCCGGCGGCAGGGCATAATCATAGTCACTGGTCTTTAATGATGGCATTTCTGAATTGTCTCCCGGAATATTGTAGCAGAGTTAGAAGGAAGTTATAAGTGATAGGTCAGAAGTTTTAAGTTTGAGTAAAGAGAGCGATGAAAGAGGCGACGGGGATTAATAAGTCTCTCTACGTTAAGAATAATGAAGGACAAGTTGAAATCTTTGACTGAGTAGTATGAGCTACCTCTTGGAGAGAGAGTCTTTGAGGAAGTTGATGGCGGTGATGGTGGTGGGGTCTGCCTGGTTCAGAATGGCCAGATAGTAGCTGACATAATCACCGAATAATACCAGAGTCATCATTTGACTGACCGCGCGGAAGCCTTCTCCTCTTACAACCTGATAGTAAATACCGGCTCGATCAAGCAACTGCTGGGTAATATTGTAACGCAGACGAATACGTTCATGCAGCAGGTCGGAATCCAGCATCACGATTATCGTCTGCGGAATCAGTTCTTCAGGGAAGCTGTATCCCACGATCGAATTATGATTCAACTCAGAGAAGACTTCATAAAAAGCCGTGGTCTTGGAGTTTTCATTGATCTGGGTCTTCCAGCGGTGGGCTACCTCACCGGTAATTCCAGCACCATAAATGACCGGCAGCCTGCCCTGGATTTTTTTGGCGAGTGACTTGGCGGGATTGACTTTGATGGGCACCGTTTCATTAATCCTGGCAGCCAGACTCTTCAGAGCTGCAAAAGTCTCAGAGATTTCTTCCGGACGGTATTTCAACACCTTCAGATTTTGCAGTATGCCCAGGAGAATAAAGAAGCTGAAGGGGAGGGCGGCGCGGGGTTGAGCCGTATAATTGAAAGTAAAGACCGGAACCTCCATCGTCTCGCAGAGACTTTTAAGTTTACCTCCGGTAGTGATCGCGAGCTTTTTAGCAGGGGTATCAAAAGCCTGTTCGAAGGAGGAAAGGGTTTCCTCGGTCATTCCGGAATAGCTGGAGGCGATGACCAGAGTATCTTCATTCACATACTGGGGAAGGTAGTAGTCGCGGCAGACCAGGACGGGCACTGCGGCTTCATTTATTGCCAGGCTGCCGACCAGATCTCCGCCGATGGCTGAACCCCCCATGCCAAGAATGACGATTTTTTTGATCCGAGCATATTCCTCTGGAAGCTGGAAGTTTCCAGCCATCTCCCAGGCCTGTTCGCAGAGCCCGGGAAAATTCCGGAGATGGGTCAGCATACCCTGCGGGTCAAACCTCGGGTATACCTGAAGGTCGTCCAGATCGATAGTTTCTTTTTCCAGCATGTATCTACCTGATAAATTATACTTTAACCCCGGCTAACTGCTGGCCGAAGTCCAGGATATTCTGTACTTTCTCAGGGCTGCTGCTTTCCGCGTAAATCCGGAGCAACGGCTCGGTACCCGAGAAACGGACCAGCAGCCAGGAAGTATCCTTAAGTGTAAATCTGAAGCCATCCGTGGTATCAAATCGGTCGACTTTCGATCCGGAAATGGAATCGGGTTTATGATCCTGAACTCTTTTGATAATGGTCTGTCGCTGCTGCTCGGGAAAATGGAAATCTCGCCGGTTATAGTAATGCGGTCCAACCTTGCTGAAAAGGTATTCCAGGAGCTGGGAAGGCGTCTTGCCGGTGCTGACTATGAAGTCAAGGAAGTACAGACCGGCCAAAATCGCGTCCCGTTCAGGAACGTGACCCCTGAAGCCGTATCCACCGCTTTCCTCACCCCCGATGAGGGCGTTCTTTTCCATCATGATCGGAGCGACATATTTAAATCCTACCGCCGTTTCGATTACCGGAACGTTGAAAAGCTCTCCTAATCTGTAGAGCATGCTGGTGGCCGTCACTGTCTTAACGATCGGCCCCCGCTGCTTGCGGGTTTCCAGGAGGTATAAGGCCAGGAGAGCGTAGACCTCTAGCTGGGTGACGAAGTTGCCTTTCTCGTCCATAATGCCGATACGGTCTGAGTCCCCATCAGTCGCAAGGCCAACGTTCGCCCGGCTGGTCTTAACAGCTGAAGAAAGCTTCTTAAGGTTAATGGCGATGGGTTCCGGATTGATTCCGGGGAAAGATGGATTGCGTTCGGCATTGATCTCCGTAATCGCGGCGGTGCCGCCGTCCAGCAAATTCTTAAAATAGCCGGAACCGGCGCCGAACATAGAATCAGCAACGATTTTCAGCCCGCTTTTTTTAATACGTTCCAGGTCCACGAACTCAGCCATCCGCCCGAGATACAGAGGGTCGAAATTGAATAGTTCCGCTTTCTTCAGTTTGATCGCATCTGCAAAGGGCATGCGATCGATTTTTCCGGACTCGAAAATCCGCTGAATGTTACTTTCAATGGCGGCGATCATTTCCGTGGGAGCACTGGCGCCGTCCGCTGATTTTATCTTGAAGCCGTTATAACGGGCGGGATTATGACTGGCGGTGATAACGATCGCTGCATCAGCTTTCTTAGCGGTGACACCGAAACTAACTTCGGGGGTGGGAACAGCTTTGGGACTCAGGTAGACTTTAATGCCGTTGGCGGCGGCGACCTCGGCAGCGGCGGTCGCGAAATCTTCCGAGGCAAATCGCGTATCATAGCCGATGACCAGACTTTTCTGTCCGCTCGAATGGGATTTAAGATAGTCTGCCAGCCCCTGAGCGCAGATGCGTACATTGGCGAAAGTGAATTCCTCCCCAATGACCGCTCTCCATCCGTCGGTACCGAAATTAACAGGATTTGAAGGATTCATAGAACGTGCGTGTTCCTCCTAGCCGAGTTTCGCTTCCTTTCTTAAAATAGCAGCTTTATCCGTTTTTTCCCATGGCAGGTCAATATCCAGACGTCCGAAATGCCCGTAAGCCGCAGTCTGCTTGTAAATCGGCCGGCGCAGGTCCAGATGGCGGATAATCGCCTCCGGCCGCAGGTCGAAATGCTTCAGTACCAAATCCAGGATTACGCCGTTATCGACCTTCTCGGTTTCGAAAGTCTCGATTGAGACCGATAGAGGATGGGCCACGCCGATCACATAGGCGATCTGGATTTCGCAGCGATCAGCCAGTCCGGCAGCCACCACGTTTTTCGCCACGTAGCGCCCCATATAAGCCGCCGAGCGATCGACCTTGGTTGGGTCTTTACCGGAGAAAGCGCCACCACCGTGACGGGCCATTCCGCCGTAGGTGTCCACCAGTATTTTACGACCGGTGCAGCCGGTGTCCGAAGCCGGACCGCCGATGACGAACCGGCCAGTGGCATTGACATAATAACAGGTCTGATTGTCCAGGTATTGCTCAGGAACGATCGGCTTAACGACTGATTCCAGAATGTCTTTTGTAATCTGTTCATGGGTAACACTGGGACTATGCTGAGCACCGATGACGATAGTGGGGATGCGTTTCGGCACGCCCTGGCAGTACTCCACTGTGACCTGGGTCTTGCCGTCCGGTCGCAAATAGTTCAGTATTTTCTTCTTTCTAACTTCAGCCAGACGCAGAGCCAGCCGGTGGGAGAGAGCGATCGGGAGGGGCATTAATTCAGGAGTCTCATTGCAGGCGAATCCGACCATCATGCCCTGGTCTCCGGCGCCGGTCTTATCCAGATCGTTATAGCCGCCGCTAGCATCCTTGGCTTCTTTTGCCTTGCTGACTCCGAGGTCGATATCCGCCGACTGCTTGCCGATAGAGACTAATACCCCGCAGGACTTGTATTCAAAACCGTATTCGGGATCGGTATAACCAATATCCCGGACGGTATTACGCACGATTTCGGGAATTTCCACATAGGTATTGGTGGTAATCTCCCCCATTACAACCACCAGACCGTTGGTGACTGCGGTCTCGCAGGCTACTCTGGCATAAGGATCTTCTTCTAGAATGGCATCCAGCACGCCGTCTGAAATCTGGTCGCAAATCTTGTCCGGATGCCCTTCGGTAACCGATTCCGAGGTGAACAAGTATTTCTGTGAACTCATAAAACAGTTGGACATGGTTCCTCCTTATAGTAATAAATTGTAAGTAATAAGTGATAAGTGACGAAGCTACAACCCTTTTCGCGAAACGTAAAACTTACAACTAATTCTTTACTCCAAAACTTATAATTTTTAAGTTCCCTGCTCCCAGCTTGCCAGATATTTAGTCTGCTCGGGAGTCAGGGTATCAATATCAATACCCATAGATTTTAGTTTGAGGCGGGCGATCTCTTTATCGATGTCATCCGGAACGGGATACACTCTGGCTTTAATGCCGCCCTTATTCTTGACCAGATATTCCAGACACAGCGACTGATTGGCGAAGCTCATGTCCATGACACTGGCGGGATGACCTTCAGCCGCAGCCAGGTTGATCAGCCGGCCTTCTCCCAGAATAAAGATTTGATGACCATTCTCCAGGGTATACTCATCTACAAATGGCCGGATAGTCCGTTTATTAATTGCCATTTCAGCCAGAGCAGGGATGTTAATTTCCACGTTAAAATGGCCGCTGTTGGCAAGAATAGCTCCGTCCTTCATAACGGTGAGATGAGCTTTATCAATGACGTTAATATCACCCGTGACAGTAATAAAAATATCACCCATTCTGGCGGCTTCCGCCATGGGCATGACCTGGTAGCCGTCCATAACTGCTTCCAGCGCTTTCAGCGGATCAACTTCGGTAATAATAATTTGGGAACCCATACCTTTAGCGCGCATGGCAGCGCCGCGCCCGCACCAGCCGTAGCCCGCGATCACGACTTTTTTGCCTGCCCAGAGGATATTGGTTGCGCGCGTAATGCCGTCCAGTGTGCTTTGACCCGTGCCGTAGCGGTTATCAAAAAAGTGTTTGGTCATGGCATCATTCACCGCGATGATAGGGTATTTTAAAGCCTTATCTTTTTCCATGCTTCTCAGGCGAATAACTCCGGTAGTAGTTTCCTCGGTGCCTCCGATGACGTTTTGAATCAGATCGCTCCGTTTGGTATGGAGCTGGGTCACCAGGTCCGCGCCATCATCAATGGTCATCTGAGGGGAGTGTTCCAGGGCGGCGATGATGTGCTTGTAATAGGTCTTATCATCCTCACCTTTTATGGCGTAGGTAGGGATGCCGTATTCGACGAGTGCGGCTGCTACTTCATCCTGGGTGCTGAGCGGATTGGAGGCACAAAGGACGAGGTCTGCCCCTCCTGCCTGTAAGGTCAGGGCCAGGTTACCGGTCTCAGAGGTAATGTGCAAACAGCCGGAGACCCGGACACCTTTTAACGGTTTTTCTTTCGCGAATCTGTCTCGTATCAGTCTCAGAACGGGCATTTCACGAGCAGCCCAGTCGATTTTCTGCTTGCCAGAGTCAGCGAGTTTTATATCTTTAACATCAAAGGTTTTAGTCGAGACCATTCAATAACACTCCTTGGGTTTTACTATATCTTATTTTACTCCAATTATTATAACAGAAAGAAGAGGTAGAAAGTGATGATTTTCTGGTATAGTGATGTTTCTCCGCACAGGTCGGGGGTTTAGGCAAAGCTTGAGCCACTAAAGGTGGTTGGGAGGGTACAGCCACTCCTTGATTTTTTCATGCACTTCGTGGTGGTTGGACTGGGTAACATTAATTAACTGCACCTGCGGTTTTTGCTTGAGTATATCTACCCAGGGATCAGACTTGAGCATGACCGTGCCGAGCACTTTGCGGCCGCTTTCGATAATTTCCAGCACGGCAGTCTTGAATACTTCCGAGAACAGTTCCATTTTACCGATCTCGTCTACAACCACTAACTGAGACTGTCCGGCGGCTTGCAGTATCGCAGGCACTCCGATAGTCTCCAGGCCATGGATATCGACGCCGTATTTGCTGACCCGATGGGGGCTGCGAATATTGATGTGAGCCAACGGTGCGATTTGGCCGTCAAGGGTAACCAGGCGAAAACCCTGGCGGACACCCTCGGAGCGAAGTTCTTCGGTATAAAAACCGCCAGCGTGGATGCCTGAATTCGAAACTAACTCTTTAATCAGGCTGGTCTTGCCAGTGCCGGGCATCCCCGTGAGAAGGTAAGCTGATTTTGGCATTCAGTTCACAGCTTTTAAGCTACTATGTCGCTTCTCTATTCACAATGATGAAAGGGAGAAAATATTCCTTGCAATGAATAGAGATAAAACCATCTTCCCTGCATTAACGAGCGAACCAAATTGCTTTGCTTAGTTCATAACGAAAGAACGATCCCCAATGACGGATCAGAGAAGCGGCTATTTTGCTTTACTTTCAGCAGCTTTGGCTTGAGAGAGCTTTTCTTTCCTTTTAGCAGTCTTAATACGATGTTTTTTCATGATTTGTCTTTGACTATATTTCATTTTTTCTCCTGATTGACGATGCTACTAATTATAGCGCAAAATCACCCATTTGTGGCGCACGTCTGGCAGCCAAGGTCGAAAGCTCTGATATTAACTTCGGCAGCTTTTACCGGGACGCGCTCTTTGATACACTCTTTGACGGTGGACTCGTTCATAGGCATCTCCGTACAGCCAAAAAGAGTCCCCAGCATTACAACATTGATAGATTGTCGGTTCCCGGCATTTTCTGCCAGTCCCAGGGCATCTATAGCGATGACCCTGTGGACGACAGACTGAAGTTTTTCTTTGATCTGCGCGATATCCGGATAGATGCTTTTTCCCATAGAGACGGTAGACGGGATGATTTTATGGGTATTGAAAATGACGATGCTGTTTTTATTCAGATATTGAATATTTCGTAAAGCTTCGCTGGGTTCAAGGGCAACCAGAACATCGCATTTACCGTCCGCGGTCATTGGGGATTCAACGTCTGTGCCCAAACGGATGTTGCTGAAGACCGATCCGCCTCGCTGTGCCATTCCAAGGACCTCTGAACCTCGTACTTTGAGGCCGTCTCTGACGGCGGCGTTGCCCAGAATTTCACTCATTAGTACCACTCCCTGTCCGCCTACTCCCGAGATGATAATATTCATCTCCTTTACGTTCGTTTTCATTTATTTACTACCTTCCTTTGCAATGGCTTTAGTGGGGCAAACATAAGAACATACCCCGCAGCCATCGCATTGTGCGGCGTCGATCATGACCTGTTTATCCTGTACAATGAGAGCCGGACAACCCAGGGAATTGAGACAAAGCTTGCAATCAGTGCAGGTTTTGGCATCGATGAGATAGGGGACTACCTTTTCAGCGCGCTGCCTTCTTTCTCTCTGTGCAAGAATGCCGCATAGACCTCTCATGACGATTACGGAGGGACCATTGAAATGCACGGCCCTTTCCAGGGTTTCCACGGTTTTATCGACATCGAACGGATTGACTACCTCTACAAATTTAACGTTACAAGCTCGAGCGATGTCCTCAGGCTTAATCGCGATCTTGTTGTCTCCCGGGCTGCCGGGATGGGGCTGGAAACCGGTCATCGCGGTGGCTGAATTATCCAGGATCACCAGGGTAACTTTTGTCTGATTGAAAACCGCATCGATAAGTGCGGGAATGCCCGCATGGAAAAAGGTGGAATCTCCAAGATGACCGATGACCGGGGCACTTTGTCCTCTGGCGGCGCCGTTAGCCATACCGAATCCACCGCCCATGCAGCACATCATGTCAAATGAATTCAGAGGCGGATATTTTCCGAGCGTATAACACCCGATATCGCCGACCAAAACACTCTCTCCCATCTCTTTCTTTAATTTTTTCGCGGCAACGTTAATAGCGTAGAAGGAACCGCGGTGCGGGCATCCGGCGCAAAGAGTCGGAGGTCGCTGCGGTAAGATTTTAGAGGCTTCCACAACCTGTCCATCGATTGCTGCAAAATTTACGGGCAACTCGACGCCGGCGATCCGGCTGATGGCTTCGGTCACCTTACGGGTGGATAACTCATTTACGATAGGAACGAAGTCTTTGCCATGCACGCGGGTGTGGATGTCTGTTTCCTGGAGAATGATCTTAACATGATTTTCGACGAACGGCTCGAGCTCTTCGATGACCAGAATTTCGGGAACAGAAGCTGCTAATTTTTGTACCATTTTGGCAGGGAGGGGGTGGGTAGTGCCAATTTTCAGGATGGAAATTTTATCTTCCAGTCCCATCCAGCGGAGCGCCTCGAGCGTATAGCTATAGGAAATCCCGCAGGCGATAATTCCCAGTTTCGCTCCCTTCACGAGTTTGAGCTGATTGTAAGGCCAGCTGTCAACGGCTTCCTTAATTTTCTGAAAACGTTCATTCATAACCGGATGATTTTTCCTGGCCTGTACCGGTAGACAGCAGTAACGGGGATCTTTTTTAAATTCGCCGGTTTTCCTGTCCTTATTGATTTCTCCCAGCTTAACGTCTCCCCGGGCATGGCTGATCCGGGTAACGGAACGCAGCATGAAAATCTGGCCGTACTTTTCAGATAGATTGAATGCATCTATAATCATGTCCTTGGCTTCCTGGACTGAGGAAGGTTCAAGAATAGGTAAATAAGTTTGTTCGGCGATTAGCCGGTTGTCTTGCTCATTTTGAGAGCTCCAGATACCCGGATCGTCGGCATTGACCAATACCATTCCGGCTACGGTGCCCATATAGGTGGCGGAAGCCAGGGAATCGTGGGCTACGTTCAATCCGACCATTTTCATGGCGGTCAAAGATCGGACTCCGCTCAAACAGGCTCCATAAGCCAGTTCGAAGGCGACCTTTTCATTGACCGACCATTCGGCGTAGAAATTTAATTCTCTGGAAAGGTTAATGAGGGTCTCGCTGAGCTCGCTGGAAGGAGTGCCCGGATAAGCGGCGAAGACCTGGACGCCGGCCTCGATCGCACCTCTGGCCATCGCCTCATTACCCAGCATAAAAAGATTCTTGCCAGGAGCGTCTGAAGCAAGAGTAAGTTTTTCCGTTGATTGCATGATTTCCTCCGTACCCATGACATGAATTGATAGACCATTTAAAGGTTGTCATGTCATTTTATCAAGTTATGTTCTATTTCTGCAAAAGAAAGGTAAAAAAGATGGTTAGAAGGGTAAAGAAATGAATCTTTTAAGAAAATGATTTTGAAAAGACCCGGATACGGTTAGCTAGCAGCTCAGGACAGTGACCTGGGTAGTGGGGGGAAGGGTGGATCTGTTGACACTCAGCTTGGGCACCGGGGCAACCTCGGTTAATCCCATTTCTTTAAGGAATTTTTCCACGGTATCCAGTTCTTTAGTCAATGCGGGAGTCTTATAGTGCATCGGAATGACGATCTTTGGCTCCATGCTGCGGACCAGGGCTGCGGCTTGAGAGGCGCTGATAGTGGTTACCCCACCCACCGGTATCAGTAGAACGTCGACGTTTCCTATTTCTTCAATTTGATTGGAGGTCAGCGGCTGTCCCAGATCGCCCAGATGACAAACGGTGACTTCATCCAATTCGATGGCGAAGACATTATTTTTGCCCAGAGAGGCGCCATTTTCGGCGTCGTGATAAGTAGAGATACCAATAATAAGCGCTCCCTTAATCTCATATTCACCCGGCCGGTAAATAATTCTGGGATCCCCATGAACGGCTTGATAGTTTGAATGGTCCGAGTGGCTATGGCTGACGGTGACGATGTTAGCGCTGGGTTTGTCCAGATTATAGCCCAGGCCTGGCGGGTAAGGATCTGTAAGGACAGTAGTATTTTTACCCTTTAACCGAAAACAGGAGTATCCAAGCCAAGTGATTTCCATATTTATAATCCTAACATAGAGGTTCATGATGGTCAATCCTGGAGAACAAATGGTACTTAAGTAAGCCCTTAGACCTGACCTTAAGCTTATTCCATAATTGATATACCTTGACTATATTTGATACAGGTTAACTAGTTCAAATGCGAAGTACCACTTTCGGAGGTATGTTTGTGCCGGGAACTATTTGCCAGGCAAAGTACTAATTCAAAATACAATGGGAGAGCGAAAACTTAATTTTTGGGGACCATCGAAGCGCAGACGTTATATCTGGGGGCTTACTGTAGCGTTACTGGCAGGTGGGATATTTTGTCTCCTTTTTGGGTTAAATGTCTTTAGCAGTTTCCAACTGCAAAGCAACGATTTTTTCTTTAGATCCGTCAATTACAACGCAACCTTGGAGTCCGATTCCAAAGAAATTGTGATAATCGGTATTGATGACAAGAGCCTGGACCAATTGGGACGGTTTTCCTCATGGCCTCGTTCCTATTACGCTCAACTGGTTAACGTTCTCGACGAATGCAAATCCAGGGTAGTTGTTTTTGATCTCCTTTTCTCGGATCCGGAATCCGATGACCAGTTGCTGGCTTCCTCTATTAAATCCGCGAAAAACGTGATCCTGGCTGAAGTAAAAACCGAGTTTCCAAAGAGTTTAACAATTGCGGGGCAAACAGGCCGAAACGACAATTTACTTTGTCCAAATGAAACTCTTCTCGACAGCGGAGTGTCAGTGGGACATGCTAATGTTTCAGCCGATAAAGACGGGATCGTGAGGCGGCTGCCGATACTTATCAATACCGACGCCGGATTTGAGCCTGCCTTATCGATTACCGCAGTGTCCAAATATCTGCGGCGGCCTGAAGTTATAGAGTCTTCGATTCAAAACAACCACCTGCTTTTCGCAGGGAGGTTGATTCCTCTGGACGAGGATGGCGAGATGACGGTTAATTATTCCGCTTCTGGTCGCTTTAGAGAATTATCTTTTGTAGATGTCCTCCGGGGAAATGTTGATCCCGATTTACTGAAGGATAAAATCGTGCTGGTAGGGGCTACCGCGATTGGCCTCATGGACTATTTTTGGACGCCGATGGGTTATCGACTCAATGGAGTAGAAATTCACGGTCATGCGATTAACACGATATTAAGCGACAATTTTCTGGATCCCATTTCAACCGGAATAACAATGGCCTGCATCATCGTGCTGGCATTGTTGTGCGGTTTTATCGTCCTGCGTTTCCGCGTCGTGTACGCAGTTGCAGGGGCCTTTATCCTCTGCGCCGTCTACCTGTTTTTGGTTTTTTTGAATTTCGATAGAGGTATCATGATGAGCGCTGCCTATCCTCCGATGGCAGTTCTGGGCTCGTTCGGAAGCGTCAGTCTTTATAAACTGGCAAATGAGCAATCTCAGAAGAATATGATCAGCAGAGTTTTCGGACGTTACGTTTCTGCTCCGGTAGCCACCAGAGTATTACAGGATCTGGAGTCCGGGCATTTGGACCTGGGAGGAAAGGAACAGGAAATCACCGTTTTATTTGCCGATGCGCGGGGATTCACGAGTCTATCCGAAGATGTGAAACCAAACGATCTCGTGAGGACTCTGAACTTTTATCTTTCGGCAATCATACAGGCGGTTCTTAAGTATGATGGAATGATAAATAAGTTCGGCGGAGACAGCATTATGGCGGTCTGGAATACTCCTACGCCCCGCCGTGACCACGCATTTCTGGCTATAAAAGCCGCATTAGAAGCTCAGCAGGCTATCAAAAATCTGCGGGAGAGCGACGAAAAAATATTAATCATGGACTTCGGGATTGGCATCAATACCGGGATGGTGGTAGCGGGCAATATGGGTTCTCAGGATCGAATTGAGTATTCGGTGATTGGAGATACCGTTAATACAGCTTCGAGAATCACCGGCTTGACACCGAAAGGGAAAATCTGGATCGGAGAAAATACTTTAAAATCCGCCGGTGAGCGTGTCATTGTTGATCAGCTGGATCCACTTGAGATGAAAGGTAAGAAACAGCCTGTAGCAGTATATGAAGTGAAAAATATTTTATAAATGCGAAATTGGATCCTAAGGGATCGGGGAGATGGATAGAGATGGAAGACACTAATAGAATATCAGAAACAAGAAAGACTTTTCTGAAGGTGATCAGCAAAAAGAGTCTGATAATTCCATTTGTCATAGCAGTGGTCCTTTTAATAGGAGGGAGCCTGTTTTTCTCGGGAGTTATCCAGGGAAAACCGGATAACTTCGCTTTGAATACTAACTGTACCCTGAGCGTTCTTGCAGGAAGTACTGAAATTCAAAGGGAACAAAGCAATTCATGGATTTCAGGAAATGACGGCATGACATTATCATCCGGGGATTTGGTGAAAACCTCCGCCGTTTCCGAAGCCATGCTGACATTCTTTGAAGGCAGCACTCTGCACCTTGGTCCGGGAACCGAAATTGAAATCCAGCAGATATCCCGGTCTCAAACAAAACAAACGGTCATCGTTATTAAGCAGATGATCGGTACGACCTGGAGTCGGGTAGTGCATATGGCGGACGCTGGTTCTCGTTATGAAGTCGATACACCGGCTTCCTATGCCCTGGTCAGGGGAACGGAGTTTATGACCGAAGTTGAAGAGACAGGGGCGACGACCCTCGAGGTGTACGAAGGTACAGTCGCTGTTCAAGCGCAGGGAAAAGAAGTATCTGTTCCAGCAGGCTATAAAGTAGATGTAGAACCCGGGACACCGCCGGGAGAGCCATCGCTCATCGCCAGCGGACCGTCACCGGTTATAATACCTTCAACGACGCCAAACCCAGAGGCGTATCCCGTTCAAACAACGCCGGTCATCACATCTTTACCAGTGGTCGTTCCAACGCCTGAACCTTCGCAGAGTCCTGTAATCACTACTACTCCAGTCACAACACCAACTCCTGCTCCGTCCCCAAAAGCTACAATTATACCTGATTGGAGTTATGAAACAAAATATGATTTGACATTAAGTTGTTCAGGAAATGGAAGCATCAGTAAAAGTCCGAATGCATCTCTTTATAATTATGGTACGGCTGTCACCTTGACCGCTACTCCATCAGCAGGTTGGAGTTTTAGCGGCTGGAGCGGGGACTTGAGCGGAAGCCTTAATCCCGTGACCATTACCATGGACCGTAACAAGTCCATCAGCGCCCATTTTTCTTTAAACTCCTACTCCATTAGTGCCCTGGTGCCCAGCGGACATGGTACTGTTAACCCGGCCAACCAGACTGTAAATTATGGTTCAAATGCTTCGATTAATATGGTTGCGGATGCTGGCTATCATGTTGCCGGCATTACCGATAACGGTAATACGGTTACTATCTCCAATCCCTATGTAATTTCAAATGTGTCTGCCGAACATATGATAGAAGTTTATATGTCCATCAATACCTTTGAAGTGACGATAAGCTGTGGAGCAAATGGATCTGTCAGTCCCTCGGGCACTGTAACTGCCAGCTACGGTGAGAGCCCGGTG
>DEUU01000291.1:9236-9437 GCA_002362735.1 Dehalococcoidia bacterium UBA3254 | reverse complement strand
CGGCCTGCGACCACCAGAACAGGGCTTGGGTGGGAAATTGACCGCAAAAACCCCAGGATGTGGTTTCCAGGTCTCCCCCCCAAAAAAGGAGCTGGTCACAATTTTCCGAGACATCTTTAAAAACGTTATGGGCAGGGGCCATTTCACCTACGTCCATGGTCCCCCAGACATGCATCGCTCCCCAGTACCAGCCTTCCCAGC
>DEUU01000291.1:6459-8970 GCA_002362735.1 Dehalococcoidia bacterium UBA3254 | reverse complement strand
CAGCCTTCCCAGCTGTCCGGATTCCTGACCTGTAAGGTATAACCTCCCATCTTCTCAAGCAGCAGCATCGAACAGCCATGAGGGCCATGAACGGTTTTGGTCTCTCCGTGTCCGTCTCCTTGCAGCAGTATGGAATACGGCCCATATTTTTTATGGAGTCTCTTTATCTCACTGGCGATGATATCGGTGGCTTCATCCCAGGAGATCCGTTTGTATTTACTGATGCCTCTATTCTGGGGATTTCTTTCACCGTTGGGGTCCCAGTCCACTCTTATTAAAGGATATTTAATCCGGTTGGGAGAATAAGTCCTCTTTTTATAAGACAGCATATAAGGAGAAGGTTGCGATTTTAAAATAGGTTCGAAGATTTTACCATTTCTCTCAACCGTCCAGGTACCGATCTCCTCCTTGGTATATTTCGCATCATAATGCAAAGGCCGGATACGCACTATCTTCCCGTCTTTCACATCCACTGCCGATGGACAGGAAGCGATCGCGAAAGCACCGAGGCCAAGTGCCTTGATGCAGGTTTTTTCGGCTTCCTGTGATGTTTTTCCTGCGTGCTGTTTGTTTCCCCGCGTTTCCTTTTTAGTTTCGGACATTCTAGACGCTCTCCTTTAAAGACATGATTTGTATTTTACTCTGGCATTAGACACCAGGGGTGATATCCTTATGTTACCATCTGGATAGAGATATTGGATAGAGGTAATAACCATCTTTTCAAAAAAGATATTAAGAATGACCGTTTTTGGGGGCTGGAGAACAGATGGTTTGCATATTCTCAAAATCATAGCCTAACGTAATTAAAAGCTCAGTCCCACTACCCGGCTTTGAATTCACGTTGAATTTTCCACCTAAAGACGCGATTCGCTCTTGAATTCCAATTAAGCCTAATTTACCTTCAACGGCAAATTTGGGAAGGTTCTCCGGCTGATAAAAACCCTGTCCGTTATCCAGTACCAGAATGTTTAATAAGTCAGGACCAAAAATTAAATTAACGTGAGCTTCGCTGGCTTTCGCATGGTGTTTAATATTATTCAAAGCTTCCTGTATGATACGGAAAACGGCAATTTCTACCGAGGGGGGCATTTTTCGTTCACTGCCTTCAATAAACAGACGCGTACGAAAATTAGTATCTACATTTAATGTATCTACCATCCACCGGATAGCTGAAATCAGTCCCATATTGTCCAGTATACCAGGCCTCAGATCAGCGCTTATTCTGCGTAATTCTTCAATGGTTTGCAGAGTTGTACCCCGGATCCAGGTGGCACACCTTTTCATTTCAAGTACATTTTTTTCATTTGGGGATTCTATCGCTTCAGCATAACTGGCTACAGCTACCAGTGTTTGAATAGTATCATCATGAAGCTCTTGAGCCAGACGTTTTCGTTCTTTTTCCTGCGATTCGATCACTTTTGCCATATATGTCTGCCGTTCCATCTCTCGCTCAGCAAAAAACTTTCTCTCTCTGGCCCTCCACCTCAATTCAATATTAATTAACGAAATGATCAAAAAAGGGAGTAACATAAAAACTATATTCGCCGCCAATAAGTTTGAGGCTCGAAATAAGTTCGAAATAATCGGAAAAATCCCTGCCACGGATAATAAGGAAATAATCAAAGAAGCTTGCCAGGGGACCATCACCACCGCGTAAACAATTGGGATAAAAAAAAGAATCCCCACAAGATGGTTTATAGACTCAAAAATAGCCAGTCGATATAAAGGAGAAAGCCAGTTAAACCATTGCCATACACCGTCGGTGAAGGTCCAAATTCTCCATGGCCAGGCTTGATATATAAAAATGAGAAAAATGGTGATTACCCCAATTATCCAGAAATGATAATTAGAGAGAGTTTTCCTCGAGGGTCTCAACGATAAAAATGCCATCTATTTGTTCCCTGGAGAAGTCTATTCAAGGTCCTTTAAGTTTAAAATACCTGCCCGCAGGCTGATAGCGATGGCTTCAGTGCGTGAATTTACATCCAATTTTAAGAACAAATTTACGATATATGACTTTACGCTGCGTAAACTTAAACCCAGCTTGACTGCAATTTCCTTATTAGACGTACCTCTGGCCATTAGCTTAAGTATTTCTAACTCTTTAGAGGTGAGTTTATCGATTGCGGTCCGGGATGCCGTGGTGGATTTTATGTTAGAGAAAATATAATTGATTAGACTTTGTGAGACTGAACGGGATAATACAGTTTCCCCCGCCGCTAAAGATCGTATCGATTGAATCAACTCTGCGTTGGAGACGCTTTTCGTCAGATAACCGGCGGCCCCTGCTCTAAGGATGTTTAAAATATGTTCATTGTCATCGTAAACGGTCAAAACCAGGATATTTACATCCGGACATTTTTCTGCTATCCGTCTGGTAGCTTCGAGACCGTTGAGTACGGGCATGTTTATATCCATGACTATTACGTCTGGAACTAAATCGATAGCCAGTCTGGTGGCTTCCTCGCCATTGCAGGCTTCAGCAACAATTTCAAAATCGGGTTGCTTTTT
>DEUU01000291.1:0-6214 GCA_002362735.1 Dehalococcoidia bacterium UBA3254 | reverse complement strand
CGGTTTGTTTTTGGAGCCACATCCTGAGTGCCTGGCGTACCATAGGGTGATCATCAGCTAAAATGATTCTAATTTTTTGAGAAGCGGCATTATCGGGTTTGGACTCCAAAGTTGAATTCAACGGACTCTATCCCATTCTATTTCGGTATCTTCAGTACATGTACTTTAGTACATATCCTAGTGTGGTTTTAATGATGGTCGCTATCGTTTAATATGTTGTATAACATTATCACACAACCTATTTCCAGTCAACAATTGGCCCTGGTTTCTTTTTTCATTCACCGGAGTAATAAGTAATCTCAAGTACGATATTGAAAAAACTTGAGAAATGCACTTCAATTATCGAAAAACTCTAGCTTTATTTTCTAATTGTTCATTATAAAGCTATTGGATATTAGTTTCTATTGCGTTTGTTCAGAAGCGAAATAATTTGAGGAGCATCTTATGACATTAGAAGAATTAGAAAAAAGGGTAACAAATTTAGAGGACATCGAGAATATAAAGCAACTCCAGCATCATTATGTCAATCGTCTTAATTTGGCAGATTATGACAATTTGGTAAACTGCTTTTCTGAAGATGCTATCGTTGATCTCCACGCCGGCTATGTTGTTGGCAAGAACCAGATCAGAGATCTATTTAAGACTGAAATCGGTCTGGTCCATATCGGACAGGAGGGTCCGTTTTCGGTACATCCCATCATTAAGGTTAATGGGGATAATGCCGAAGGCAGCTGGCTGTTATACATCCAGTACGCTCGCCCGCGTAAATTTACCCATAAGCCAAAAAATTTATCATCTAATGAGGCTCCGGATTGGCAGCAAGGATACTATGATATGAAATATAAAAAACAGAATGGAGAATGGAAAATAAGTTACCTCAAATGGCGTCTGAGGTTAATGTCGCCGCCCCCACAACCGGCACAGTGACGAAAAAATTTGGAAAATATTTATATTAAAATTCATTTTATTTTATTCAGAATAAATTAAGGACAAAATATGGAGGTTAATAGAATGAAAAGGATAACATTCGGACTATCAATTCTTTTAATCCTGGTGCTCGCCATTACCCTGCTTTCAACGGCTTGCTCCAACACCTCTCCCACGACAACATCTGCACCCGCAACAACCACCGCAAAACCAGCTCAAACCAGCGCAGCCCCCACCACATCCGCTCCAGCGACCACGCCAGCTGCTGTTTCTACAACCGCTGCTCCAGCTTCATCAGCCGTCATAAAATTAAAATTTGGCAGTCTTTATACTGCGCCCCACTTCAGGGCTATCACAGACGCAGCCTGGATTGACAAGATTGTCAAAGAAAGTAACGGTCGGATCCAAATTGATTATTACCCCGGAGCGACTCTGGTTAGCGTCAAGGACCACTACTTTGATGTGGTGAACGGCGTAGTGGATATTTCCAACTGCGAGGTCGGCGCTCAAGCCTCCGGTTTTGACATCCAGAGAGCCTACCAGACATGGATGTGGGGCGTTCCCACCGATACGGATAGAATAAAAATCTTCAAAACCTGGTTCTCTAAATTTCCTGAAATGCCCGCAGAATATAATGCCAAAATTCTTCAATATACCATGGGCATGGACTACCGGCTGTTTTCCAAAAAACCCGTTCGCACATTTGAAGATCTTAAAGGCATGAAAGTTAAAGCCATGGGTGCCTATGCTAACTGGATCAAGGCATGCGGCGGTGAAGGTGTACCTGTACCTATGAGCGAAGCATATCTTGATCTGCAAAAAGGAATATTGGATGGCCTGCTATCTCCCTATGAGTCACTCAAGTCCTTTAAATTGGCTGAAGTCGCAAAATACATCATCGAATTACCCATTACCTCCACTCCTAATCCAAACCGGATCATGAACATGAATACATGGAATAAATTACCGGCGGATATTCAGAAGGTTTTCGAAAACAACATTGATTTTTTCACTGAAGAGGAAGAGCGACAAATTAATCTGGCCGGTCAAGATGGTATAGCTTTTGCTAAAACGCAGAATGTCGAGTTTATCACCCCCTCGCAGGCAGAAATGAACAAAATATTCGAACCGCTAAAAGCTGTTTGCCTGCAACAAGCAGCGGATCTTGATGCCAAGAAGATTAAGGGTACCGAAATGTACAATGCCCTCCGTGCTCTAATAGACCAGAATAAAAAATAAGATCTAAAAACAAAAGGCGACAGATAGAGTTAGATTTCGATATTGGAACTTTCTATCTGTCGCAATGTTTACTTCAAATAAGTTATCTTAATACGAGTCTTATTCGGTATCAGGTCTGGAGGGAATTTAGATGAGACATTTCGAATCTATAACGAATAAATCCGGACGCGGCATTATGATCTTGTCTGCCATCTTTCTTCTATCGACAATGGTCTTGACAGTTGGCAATGTTCTGGCGCGTGTCTTTGGATCAGTCATCGCGGGTACCTATGAGCTGACGGAGGTGCTGATAGTAGTGGTGGCCGGAACAGCCCTGGGTTATGCCGCCTTGGAAAAATCCCATGTTGTGGTGGATGTTATCACCGCCCGTCTTAACAAACGGGTTCGAGTCATAATCAATACCTGTACTTCAACTCTTGGGCTGGTTGTATGGGGACTGGTAACCTGGCAGAGCATCAATCTCTTATTCATAAGGTGGTCAGATGAGGATACTGAGCTGCTCCATGTTCCTTACTATCCATTTAGAATACTGTGGATTATGGGACTGGTATTCCTCTGTCTGGTTCTGGTGAAAGACATTGTCGTCGCACTGCGAGGGGAGGACAAGAAATGAACCCGATCATGGTAGGCGTTATTGGACTGGCGATATTCTTCCTTTTGATGGGCCTTCGCATGCAAATTGGCTTTGTGATGGCTGCGGTGGCGGCCGGTGGGTTATGGTTACTGATTTCCGGCAATGCCGCTCTCAGTAAACTGGCGCTCACACCGTTTCAGGTGGGCAGCTCTTATGATCTGGCTTCACTCCCATTATTCCTCTTGATGGCCAATGTAGTGTTTTCCACCGGACTGGCCAGCGATTTATACAGACTGGTTGCAAAATGGCTGGGTCGATTGCCAGGTGGGCTGGCTATAGCCACGGTAGGAGGCTGCGCCGGATTTTCCGCCATTAGCTCTTCCAGCCTGGCCACGGCATTGTCCATGGGTCTGGTAGCCTTACCGGAAATGAAAAAATATAATTATGACGACGGTTTGGCAACGGGCTGTATTTGCGCTGGGGGTACCCTGGGCATCCTGATCCCGCCCAGCGGCGTCCTTATAATGTACGGTATAATGACGCAAACATCTATTGGCCGTCTGTTTATGGCCGGCCTTATCCCCGGACTGCTGGCCGCCTTCATGTATATGATGGTTATCTTTATACTCTGCCGCATCAAGCCCGGTCTGGGTCCCAAAGGTCCCACCTCGACTTTGAAGGAAAAATTTTTGGCTTTCGGAAGCTGCGGTGAGATCATCGCTTTGGTTTTATTAGTTCTCGGTGGTCTTATGGTAGGTTGGTTTACTCCGGCTGAAGCTGGAGCTATAGGCGCTTTTGGAGCGATTATTTTTTGCCTGGTCAGAAAACGGCTTACCTGGCAAAAGCTTGGGAAAGCCATCGTTGAGACCGTTAAAATCACGGGAATGTTCTACGGTATCATGATGGGCGCCGTACTTCTCCAATACTTTATGGCCATAACCACCATCCCAAATGTACTGGGGAACTGGGTAGCTACCCTCAATTTTCCGCCTATCGGAATTATGATAGTGATCATTTTGATGTATATCATTCTGGGCTGTTTCCTTGAAGCGTCGGCTATGATTTTGCTCACAATCCCCATTTTTAGCCCGCTGGTCTTAACTCTTGGATTTGATCTGGTCTGGTTCGGAATAGTTATAGTGCGGATGGTGGAAATTGCCCTGCTGACACCTCCCGTTGGCATGATCGTATTTAACATCTCGCAAATTTCGAAAACACCTATCACAAAAGTGTTCAGGGGCGTCGCCCCATTTCTCCTTTCTGATTTTGTTCATGTATCCCTGCTATTAGCATTCCCAGCGATCGTATTATGGTTTCCAAACCTGGTGATGTAGCTCAAAAACTATACCGGGAGAAGAGTAATGTCGTTACAAGATTTGCAAAAGAGAATTCAGGTATTAGAAGATATCGAAGCAATTAAAAAAATGCACCGTCAGTATGTTTTCTGGCTGGCCACTCATGAACACTGGGAGGATATGGTTAATTGTTTTACTGAAGATGCCATTGTCGATATCCGCATCTACGGCCCGAAGTTCGGTAAAGCCGAAATAACAAAGCTTTTTCGAAATATTATTTCTGAAGCCAGGGTGATGCCTGATTCACCCCGTGCCGGGCACTTTTTAATGCAGCCGGTTATTGATGTGAATGAGGATAGGGCTATAGGTCACTGGCTGCTGGACCGGATGTTCGATGATGTTACCACCCCCGGCGGGCCGACTCTAAAGATGATGCGGGGAAGGTATGATTGCGAATATAAGAAAGAGAATGGTAAATGGAAGTTTAGATATTTGAAATGGACCGTGCCGTGGCCGGTACCCCCTGGGGCTACCTCGTAGGTGAGATAAATAAACGGAACACCATAATCAGGAGGACTGTAATGACCTTGAAAGAACTTGAGAAACGAGTTAAAACCCTCCAGGACATCGAAGAGATTAAAAAGATGCATCGAAGATATCTTCAATGTCTTTCAAACTATCAATGGGAGGACATGGTCAATTTTTTTTCTCGGGATGCTGAGGTAAAAATTGCCCGGGATGAAGCGGATGCTGGCAAAGAGGGGGTAGGTAACTTAATTAAAAACGTGATCGGCAAGAGGATTTCTCCCATGCGGCCGAAGGGCGGACATTTATTGATCCAGCCTATCATCGAAGTTGATGGAGATACTGCCAGAGGACAATGGCTATTAAATCGCTTTGTGGCGCAAGATACAGCTAAAAGGCACTGGCAACTTATGAAAAGTTTTTACAATTATCCTGAAACGATAGAAGCTCCGTCTCCGGAATGTTCTATGGGAAAATATGACGCGGAATATGTCCGGGAAGACGGGGAATGGAAATTCCGCCGGCTGTTGTGGACGATGCCATGGCCGGAACAAACTCCCAAATCCTCCGGTAAATAATGATTGCAGTAAATGATTAAGGAGGCCTGTGCATGAAGTTGACTGAGCTCGAAAAAAATATAAGCATTTTGGAAGATATTCATGAAATCCAAAATATGCACCGGGAGTTCGTTTTATGGCTTAATAACAGACAATATGAGGAATGGCTTAACCGGAAAGCATCTCAGGAGATCATAGAATATTTTTCAGATAGGGTAACCGCCGAAATTGATACAGAGGGAGTGATTAAAGGGAAAATTGGCGTTATCCAGTTATTCGGTGAGTTAATTAAGAAAGGGGAAATTCCTGGAGCCAGATATATCGTTAGTCAACCTGTTATCACAGTTGATGGAGATACTGCGAAGGGAAGCTGGGTTTCCTTCCGCTTCAAAGGTAATCTTACCACACCGCCAGCATCCATTAAAATCGAAAGTTGGGAACAGGGAAAGCATGAGTGCGAATATATCAAAGATGCCGGGAAATGGAAATTTCTGCATATGAAATGGCTCATGCCCTGGCCCAAGTAATAAAAAAGTTGAATTGATTTGTAGAAATTTTTATTATCTGTTCCAACTGGGAAAAAGTCTCAGAAGGGGGCGAAAAATGGACCAATGAAGAATGCTGCCAACAGGGAAAATCTCCCAACATAAAATATTAAATTTTGACCCATTTTAAAACGGAGAGTGAAAAATGAAGATTAAAAATTTGGTGTTAATACCTACCTGCATCTTTTTGGTTCTTATTTTTGCGATCTTGGCTTTCATGGCAGGATGTTCATCTCAGGCTCCAGCACCTGCTACTTCGTCACCCGCTCCCGCCACATCATCCAACGCTCCAGCAACTTCCGCCACTCCAACCGCAGCCCAGATTATTAAACTTAATTTTGGCAGTATCTATTCCGTTCCCCATCCGGAGGCTCGGGCGGATATGGACTGGATTGATAAAGTTCAAAAGGAAAGTAACGGTCGTGTCCAGATTACCTACTATCCAGGCTCCACCCTGGTCAGTACCGCTAACTGCTTTGCTGAACTCCAGAGCGGCGTCGCCGATATATCCTATACCAATGTGGGATCTCAGCCCTATGGATATGATATACA
>DEUU01000321.1 GCA_002362735.1 Dehalococcoidia bacterium UBA3254 | reverse complement strand
CTCCCGATTTTTTTCCGCTCGTTCTAGGAAATCAGTGGCTGGGCGCTCTGCCGCTGGTTCCCTGGCTGGCGATCTGGGGGGTCTGTTCCCTGTTCGCCGGCTTTATGGGAGGCCTTTTCCAGGCCCTGGGACGTTTGAAGCTATGGGTCCAGACGGTATTGGGGATGACCGTCCTTTTCGCCATCGGAGTCATTCCCCTGACCACCTGGCAAGGGGCCCGGGGGGTAGCGATTTTGATGGCCGGGATTGGTGTTTTGATGCAATTGGTTCGTTATGGCATGATCGGGCGATTGCTTTCTCAACCCTGGTCGACGGTATTTCGCCAGGTATTGATCCCGACCGTGGCTTGCCTCACCTCGGTCTGGGTGGTAGCTTGGATTCGGGACTCCCTTCCCCTCATCAGCCCGCCCGCCGGTCTAATCTTGTCGGCAGTTGGTCTGGTCGGTTTTTATGCCTTGTTTCTGTACCTAGGTCAGCGCTGGATGGAACCTACTCCCCGGGAGTTGTTCCGCAACCTCGAAAAAGCGCTGGGCTTCTGAAAGATCCTCTATTCATATTTCCCTGGTATTTCAATCCCTTTTGATCGCCTGGCCCCCCGTTAACCATTGAAATCATTAAATCCACTCACAACCTGAAGTATCGGGAGAAACCGGTCTACTCAAATCAAAAAATACAATTAAGATATAGTTTATTTGAAAAGATCAAAATTAGACTTGACAAATGTAAGAACATATGTCAAATAAATTGTCTTATGAAAGAAAATTTTGATATTTTAAGGATTGTGGATATTAGTAGACTTTACTATGAAAATCACTTTACTCAGGCAGAAATAGCTAAAAAGTTGAAAATTTCCCGCCCAACCGTCAGTAAACTGCTTGCAGAAGCCAAGAAGAGGGGAATTGTTACTATAGAGATAAGGTCCCCTTTGGAAGGCAATGATCTTCTCCTCAAGCAACTGGCCGAATTTTATAGACTCCAGGGTGGGTTAATAGTCCCCACCACTTCAAGCGATGAGAATTTGAATAATAAGCTGACCATATCCCAAGGGGCGCTGTATCTGGAGGGGATGTTGGATACCATGAGAAACCTGGGATTAGGGTGGGGGTATTCAATAGGAAGTCTAATCGATGCCCTGAATCCGCGAACGCCTACAGAAAGTATAGATAGAACAGCCGTTTGCCCAATTATCGGGAGTGCAGCTAACGCCATCAGGTGGTACCAGACAAACGAGTTGACAAGAATTTTTGCAGAAAAAACAGGCTTTAAGCCGTATTTTCTTCACGCACCCGCGTTTCCTTTATCAGAGGATAATAAAAAACTTTTCGAAAACACCTTTGAATTTCAAGAGATATCGAATCTTTGGTCAGAACTAGATACAATCGTACTGAGCATAGGGACTTATCCATCTGTCCCGGACCAGGCAACGGCCGCACGTTTTGGTAACAAGCTCCGAGAAAGCAAGGCCGTCGGAATGATTGCCTCATACTATTTTGATATAGATGGAAATATACTAGAAAGTGAAAATGACATTGTTGTTCGCTTACCTTTGGAAATTCTTCGAAAGGTAAAAAGGGTCATTGCTTTCAGTTTCGGAGAGAGGAAGATCAGTTCTACTCGTGGAGCACTATTGACAGGTATAATAACCCATCTAATTACAGATGAAGCTACTGTCCATAAGATAATGAAAATAAATCCTTAGGGCACCTGAAATCAACTTGTCATTGGTTAATTATTTGGTAACCACTTGGGAGTTCATTAACAAATTTATTAACAAATGTCGTTGTTTGTTTCATCTACATAGAATGCCGAATAGATTGCCGACACAATTGTCAGAAAATTCTTTAAAGAAAGGGGAAGAACAATGGTAATGAAAAAATTTATTAATAATCCCGAGGAGGTAGTGAGTGAACTTCTGCAAGGGTATGTATTGGCCTACCCCAACAAGGTGAAACTGGCCGGAGATAATCTTGTTGTCCGAACTGTGCCGAAAGCCTGGGGTAAAGTAGGCATTGTCACTCTCGGTGGAAGTGGTCACGAGCCAGGACTTAGCGGGTTCGTTGGTGAAGGAATGCTTGATGTCAGTGTCCCAGGAGAAATTTTTGCTGCTCCAGGACCACCCCGATGCCTCCAAGCCCTTAGGATTGCCGACCGAGGAGCGGGGGTATTGTTTATTGTACTCAATCACGCCGGCGATGTGTTGACTGCAAATCTCACCATGCAAATGGCTCAAAAAGAGGGTTTAAATGTGAAAATGATTCTTACCCACGAGGATATTTCCTCTGGACCCCGCGAAAAGCCCGAAGAGCGTCGTGGCCTGGTAGGGTTTCTTCCGGTATATAAAATAGCGGGAGCGGCCGCTGAACGAGGTCTAAATCTGGATGAAGTCTTGACCATAGCGGACCGACTGGAACGAAATATGCGGACGTTGGCGGTGGCTGTAAAAACGGCTACTCATCCTTCTACCGGAGAAGCTATCTTCACTCTCGGTGACGATGAGATGGAGATTGGTATGGGCCAACACGGGGAGGCGGGTACCGGAAGAAGTAAGCTAAAAACCGCAGATCAAACAGCAGAAATAATGCTCGATCAACTTCTTGGAGATCTGGAGGTTAATATCGGGGAAGAACTTCTTGTGATTTTGAACGGAGCAGGGGCCACCACACTAATGGAACTGTTCATTGTTTTCAGGAGAATGCACCAGATCCTGAAAGGGAAGAAAATCAAGATTGCCAGGAGTATTATCGGTGAGTACATCACCACCCAGGAACAAGCCGGCTTTCAGATGTTTTTAGCCAGGATGGACGACGAGTTGATCGGGCTCTGGGATGCTCCCTGCGATACTCCTTATTTCGTAGTAAGATGATTTAACTATTTGCGAAAAGAACAACCAATGACCGACCAAATTGAATATGACGACCTGGTAAATATGCTTTACGGCACGGTCGAGATAATCGAGAGAGAGCATCAACGATTGTCTCAGTTGGACTCTATCTCGGGGGATGGGGATCATGGCACCACAATGGCGAGAGCCATGAAACTGGTCTCCAAAGCTATAGCTCAACACGAAAACAAAGATATAAAGATCCTGTTAGAATCAGTAAGCTGGAATCTGCTGGGAGTAGATGGGGGTGCAACGGGTCCACTCCTGGGAACCCTATTTAAAGGAATGGCGGATTCCTTGGAAGAAGGGCAACCGTTGACCGTGGCGGTATTCTCACAAATGTTTGAAACCGGCCTAGCTTTGATAGAAAAAATCACTAAAGCGAGGACCGGCGATAAGACGATGATGGATGCTCTTGTGCCGGCCATAATTTCCCTTAAAGAATCAGCTCAAAAAGGGGAGAATTTCGTCGGCTCCTTGGAAGCGGCGGCTAAAGCGGCAGGGAACGGAGCTGAGTACACCAAGGAATTGGTGGCGCGGTTCGGAAGGGCCAAGAACCTTGGGGAAAAAACCCTTGGACATCCTGATCCCGGCGCTACATCAGTGGCGTTTATTTTTAAAGGATTTTATGAAGGGCTGTTAAAAAGGAGGGAAAACATGGGTAATCCTATTCCAAAAACAATGCGTGCTCTGGTTCTGACAAAGCCCGGGGCCTTTGAGATCCAGCAGGTGCCAGTACCTGAGCCAGGACCGTACGAAGTGCTGTGTAAAGTACAGGCAGTAGCGATTTGCGGCAGCGATCCGCGAATAGTAGACGGGACCTGGGCCGGGACGTGGCCCCCCTCCTATCCATTCATTCCAGGCCATGAATGGGCGGGCGAGATCGTTGCTGTTGGAGAAAACGCATCCAGCTATCGGCCGAGTGACCGGGTCGCCGGTGAGGCCCACACGGGCTGCGGGTATTGTCGCTATTGTCTGCGCGGTCAATACAATCTCTGTGAGAATTACGGCAAACCCGAGACGGGGCACCGGCATTATGGTTTTGTCTCGTCGGGTGCCTACGCGCAGTATGGGGTATTTTCGATCAGGAGCATCAGAAAGATACCGTCAGGGGTTTCTTTCCAGGAAGCGACCATGGTGGACACCGCCGGGGTGGCGTTACACGGGATAGAGCTCGCCGGTATCACCCCCGGAGGAACCGTAGCGGTGATTGGCGCAGGGCCTATCGGAATTATTACGATGAG
>DEUU01000181.1 GCA_002362735.1 Dehalococcoidia bacterium UBA3254 | reverse complement strand
AAGATCTGGCTCAATTACTGGAAGAATTCAGTAAGTACTTTTAAAACCGGACTAATTACTTGGCACAGGAGGTGGAGCAAACGCACCCAGTTCCACCTCCATAAGGAAAACACATATGGAAATGATCAATTCTCAAATTGTTCAAAATCGTTGCGAACGATTGAAAAAATTACTCACCAAGTTAGTACCAGCTTTGGCTAGCGTTTTTGCTATAGTATCCATTCTCCCTGTACTCGCTTTAACTATTTATTCAATAGCGGAATTCTATTATCTAGTTACCAGCCCGTCTTCATGGTCTGCTGTTCAGGGTGTCATAGACTTCTCCAATATGGATGAGACCGCAAATAAAGGAATCTATCAGCGTGTCTGGTTTGATTATGTAGTCAACGATAAGCAATTGACTTCTTACCAAAGGTTTCAACTCGGTCCGGATGAAAACCTCAAGTATGCGGAGGGAAACAAAATACAGGTGTATTATAAATCAAGTAATCCGCATAAAGCGGTTGTTAAACTGGAGAATTCTTTAACTGAGGAGATAATAGAAATGGTCTTAAACGCTGTATTGGTGGTGCTGCCGTGGATTGGAATTATTGCATTGATTGGATGGAGTATTCGGCGACTACGAAAGATATGAACTAATACATGAAGGCTAGTTATCCAGGCGATCTCTATCCGTTAACAAGTATAAATCCGAAGCCTTTGCGGTTGACAAGTCGCTCAGGGTGAGACGGGTCTATCTCAATTTTGGACCTGAGACGATGCACAAGCTGGTCAATGGCCGCATCTGTAACCCCAACAGTATCAACAACCTCCGGCCAGACCGCAGAGATTAGCTCTTCACGGGAGCAGAGCGTCCCGGCTTTTTTATAAAGAAAATTGAGCAGTGCATACTCCTTCCGAGGTAAAATAAGCGGCTTTTTGTCCACCCAAACTTCGCCTTTGGATTCATCTACTGTTAACCAATTTACGAAAGAGCTGCCTTGCGGAATATCTCCCTCATAACGAGTTGTGGATACTGTAGGAGACCCCTTAAATCGTAGTAATATCCTGGGCCCATCAGGTGTTATCCCCAGGCCGATCAAAGAGCCATCCTGTAATAGATAAGATTTTCCGGATTCAATTATTTTACTGTCAATGGAGGTACCGTTGGTACTATTCAGATCTCGTAAATGGTAGCAACTCTGATCGAAAACGATTTCCGCATGGCGTCGGGAAATATATTCGTCACTGAGAATTATATCCGGTTCATTTCCGGGAGCGACGCGGCCGATCAAGGTAGTATCTGACTCAAGCGGAATTCTTTTTCCGATATCTTTTGGATTTCCCTTTTCTACCTCAATAAAGGCCATAAACTTAACCTTATAATTTATGTAAGTTTGATGTTAAATGGAAGTCAGGCATTTGTCAAGCATAGTTTATATACATGGACTATTATAAATATTTATAGAGAGTGTGAAGCCACATTCTCGCACTGAAATCACAAGCCAGGTTCTAATGAAAAAAATGAATCTATCATTTGATACAGCAGCTCTAACCAATACAGGCAGGTTAAGAAGAAATAACGAAGACCGATTATTCAACCTGGATAAAAGTAATCCTCATAATCTGGGGATAGGTTCTTACGGGATATATTTGATCGCTGATGGGATGGGAGGTCATCTGGCAGGTGAGGTTGCCAGTACCCTGGCAGTGGATATCATTCATTCTTCTATTCAAAATAATCTGAAATACATTTCCCTTTCACGATTTCCTTCACGTTTTATAAAGCAATCCATCAATGAAGCTAATCGAGCAATCTATTCTCTGGCTTCAAAAAATCCGGAACTGTACGCTATGGGAACGACAATAACTCTGGGTTGTAGAATAGACAACGAGTTATATCTGGGACAGGTAGGAGATAGCCGGGCATACCTCATAAGGGCGGAGAAAATAAAACAACTGACCCAGGACCATTCTTTAGTAGCTCATCTGGTCAAGCAAGGCACTATTACCGCTGAAGAGGCCCGTTTTCATCCTGACAGGGGTAAAATCTTGCGCTGTGTGGGAATAGCCGCCGATATAGACGTAGATACGTTTTCGCTGGCTTTAACCGATGGAGATGCTCTGGTGTTCTGTTCGGATGGGCTGACCGGAGGCGTTGTTGACGAGGACATATTGCGATGCGTGATAGAGACTGACAATGTTATTTATGCCTGTGAAAATTTGATTAACAAGGCGAATTCCAGCGGGGGCGAAGATAATATCAGTGTGATAGTAGTCAAGGCCAAATCGAAGTAGTATTTACGGAAATGATTTAATCAAGTGAAAACAGGTATTGCAGGCAGAATAGAATAATGTTAACATAATGGCACAAAGTTAAAGTAAGACTAAAAGTTCAGATAAGAGAAACTTGCTTAGAGGTATTGGATGCCTGAACTTGTTTGTCCCCAATGTGGTGGTACTTACCCCGAAGGGAAGGAACTTTGCGATAATTGCCGTTACATCTTCTCTTCAGCCCCGATTCTTCCTCAGGGTGCCATTATCCGGAATAAATATGAAATCCAAAATTTGCTGCATTCCGGAGGCATGGGTTACATCTACTTAGTTAAGGATAAGAACCTCTTCGACCGTTTGTGTGTTCTTAAACAGGTAAGAGAGCGTGTTCAATCCGAAGATCATCTGAAAAAACTGGAAGAAGAAGCCTTAAGAATGTCCAGGCTCAACCACCCCGGTGTCACAATGATATTTGATCATTTTAAAGAATCCGGCTTCTATTTCCTGGTTGAGGAATATATCTCCGGCAAAACATTAAGCGAGGTCTTCAGAGAGCGTAAAGGGTATCTAAATGAAGATGAGGTAGTGGGCTGGGCGATTTCCATCTGTGATATTATTTCTTATATTCATCGCGAAGGCATCATCCATCGGGATATTAGCCCGGATAATATCATGCTAAACGATGACGGCAATATCCGGTTTATTGACTTTGGTACTTTACGAGAACTACGGTATATTAATGCCGGGCATACTGCCGGTATGGGGAAATATGGTTATACTCCCCCGGAGCAATGGCAGGGGAAACCGGAAGAGAGATCGGATATTTTTGCCCTGGGAGCTACCATTTATTATTTGTTGACTGGATTTTTACCTCTCTCCAATTCTTATATTTCCGGACAACTTCCTCAAAAAGAAGATTTTTATCCCCGGTTTCCACCTATCAGAACACATAACCCCCGAATCACCACTGATCTGGAAAGCGTTCTGGAAAAAGCCTTGCAACTGGATGTCCACAGTCGTTTTACCACTGCACTTGATATGATATAAT
>DEUU01000030.1 GCA_002362735.1 Dehalococcoidia bacterium UBA3254 | reverse complement strand
AGTTGCCGGTATAACGCTCCCAGGTTATCGGAGTAGCCACACTGTACATTTGGACCTGTTCGGAGATACCCGGAAAACGCTGTTCAAGACCTTTGATAACATCATTCGCTATTCGCTCTTTTTCAGACTCATAGAGAGTCTGATCCTGCCGCAGTGTGTGCCAGTAATCATAATCAGTTTCATAGTAAACCGTTACCACGCACTTGCCCTTTCTGGCCAGAGTGGGATCAAAATTATAAATAAACACATTCATGTTCTTTTCTTCTTTGTCGGCGATAATAATGGATTTATTTAGCGAAAAACTCAGACCGCCTACTGAGGATGGGATATCGCCAAAAGTGCGCTTTACCCCCAAGCCCACATGCACCAGCGGTGCGAAGAGCTTTGGATGGTCATACATGTTTTTGATAGTCTCATTGATGTATTTGCCGCCGAGCAGGTCAAATATGGCGGTATGGCCATCACCGGCTGAGACGATATAATCCGCACGGTATTCTTTACCATTGTCCAGTCTTATTCCAACCGCTTTGTCATTTTCCACCAGTATTTTTAGTACTTTGGAATTGAAATGGATTTCACCTCCAAGCTCTCGATATCGTTTTTCGATCGATTTAACCAGTGCCAGTGCACCGCCGACGACATAGCCGGCTAATTTGGCATGCTGCAAGCCCAGGACCATTATTAGCATCACCATTGGAAATGCGGAAAAGTTCGCAAAAACGCCGCGGAGATAAGGATTTTTGAGGCGGTGGGAGAAATCAATAGCCGATATCGCCGCCCACTTTTGCATGAGCTCCATGCCGGGCATTAATTGGGCCATTTTCGCCTGGTCGGCGTCATCCATTAGCTCCGCAGGTTTATCGATAGGCATGGGGTAGTTTGAGTATGAACGTATCGCCTGGGTAAATTCCTTGATAGCCTCACTATCTTCCGGAGCCAGCTCCAGCAGGTATTGCTCAAAACGGTCGGCATCACAATACATGGTGAAAGCCTTGCCATCCTTGTCTTCATTAATCAAATACCGGTCGTGGTTATAAATTTTCCACTCTTTGGCGGCTCCCAGTTCTTCCCAAAAATTATAAAACTGGGACCCGGGTTTGGTGCCTACCAGCCAGTTCATCGCGCCATCAATGGTATAGCCCTTGCGCTTCCAACTCGTAGCTACGCCTCCCGCTATTTTATGCATTTCGAAGATCGTCGTTTTATATCCGTTCATGCGGCCATAACACCCAGTCGAAAGTCCAGCCAACCCGCCGCCGATAATGATAATTGATTTTTCCATAATGTCCTCCTAAACCTGTAATAATCATTAATTTAATATGAAAACACAAACAGTGTAATCTCCTAAAGGCGAGTATTTCCCTGGCCGGTAGTATAGTTCGCTCTTTGCCAGAACCGGTAATGTCAGGGGCGTTTTTCCAGTTATGGCATTAAATTTCGCTTCTATTATTATCCCCAAATATCCATAGAGTTGCTGGTTATCATCAGAGATTAATCTAACATGCAGCCTTATTGATTTGCGTAGCATAAAGCTGTTAAACTACTTGCGATAAATAGTTCTGTTGATGTCATACTCATCTGTCTCCTGAAAGCCTGCTGGACCGAAATTAAGGGCTGTACCCTGGTCTATCAAAAACGTCAGGCAGGGTCCGGAGAAAACCATATTAGATCTGTATTAAAAGCAAAGGAGTGTTATGAGAGCAGTTAGCCTTCAGGGAAAGAAAAAATTTGCTGTTATTGAAACAAAAAAGCCGGAAAGTGACGGGAAAATAGTCATTATAAAAATTGCGGCGAGCGGTATTTGCGGAACTGAATTAAAAATTTGGAAAGAAGGGGAACTCATCGGCGCTGTTCCAGGACACGAATTCTGCGGTTTTATCGAGGACCCGGGTGCACTGAAAAGCGTTATGCATAAAGGCGACAGGGTATCCGCCATGGAATTGGATCCATGCAACCAGTGTTCAGTTTGCCTTAAAGGATACGGATACATGTGTCCTGGTATGATGACTAATTTGATGGGATGGTTGAGTCCGGGTTCCTATGCCGAGTATATTGCAGTTCGTCCGGATATGGTAAGGAAATTGCCGGATAAGATAAGTGATGTGGAAGGGGTTCTGATTGAACCTGCGGCTGTGGCACTGCATGCGATCCGTATGGGAAATACTCTGCCCGGTGACAGGGTGCTAATCACCGGCGCGGGAGCTATTGGCCTTTTTTCGGCTGCTTGTGCCAGGATGGGGGGAGCTTCTTACATAGCCGCTACCGAGTTGAAAAAACATCGAATAGAAATCGCTCAATCCATGGGAGATATTGATGAAACATTTGATGCTAATGATCCTAATCTGGTTTCCAAACTGATGGAAGAATCAAAGGGCGGGTTCGATGTAGTCATAGAAGCTACCGGGGTGCCGCAAGCCTTACAGACCGCCTGTACGGTGGCAAGACCCGCCGGAAGAATCGTACAGGTTGGAGGGGCAGCCCCTATGGTGACAGCTCCGAATTTCATCATGGTTTCAAAAGAATTACGAATTATCGGGGCCTGGACTTTTACTCCCGACGAATATGACATTACAATGGCTCTGGCTGCAAAAAAATTACTTAAACTGGAACGTTTTGTTACCTCTCAAGTCGATTTTGAGGGTGTTCAAAAAGCCTACGAAAATTTAACTTCTGACGACAGCAGGGAAATTAAGATTATAATTCGTCCATAAAAAGAATAATTGAAGGAGTTTTACCTGAAGAAGGAGAATAAATAATACAGGTGCAAGCTTTCTCCGATTTCAGCACGGACTTTTTTAGAAACAAACCTGCAGACTGAAGAAAATCAGCCTGCCGGTTCAATTTGAGAAACCTGTTTTCTACTCGCCAGAACGGCTGTAATTTTATCGGGTGTGGCAGGCAGGTGACAAATCCTCGCGCCGCAGGCATCATAGATGGCATTGGTTACAGCCGGTGCTGTAGAGCACATCGTCAGTTCACCGATGCCGGTGGCCCCCAGAGGACCGTTTAATCTGGGTGTTTCCAGTGTAATTATTTCGATATCGCAAGCCGTCGTAAAAGTTGGGAATTTGCTGGCTTTCAAGTCATTGGTTTTGCCCTGGATATAATTTTCTCTAAGTGCAAAACCTATCCCCTGGTCAATGCCTCCTTCGATCTGCCCCTCGAATGACTTGGGATTAATGATGGTGCCGGCATCCACCGTCGCGGTTACTTTGATGACTTTAACATCGCCAGTATCGGTATTCACCTCTATTTCATCCATTTGAATATTGTGTACCTGAGACTCGAAACCTTTCCCCTGCCCATTAGTATCGAACTGACTGGGTCCCTCGATCTTGTTTATTACCGCATAGCGTACCGGTTTCCCCGCTTTGACCAGCCCATCGTAGGTTCTGGTCCTGGTTTCCTCCATAGCCTTCTTCAGTTGCCCACAAGCCTTAACCAGTGCCCCACCAAGCAAATATGTTATCCGGC
>DEUU01000372.1:1327-4529 GCA_002362735.1 Dehalococcoidia bacterium UBA3254 | reverse complement strand
AAGGAATGGGTCAAACAAGCGGATCAAGCCTTGTATGAAGCCAAGCGCCAAGGCCGCAATCGGATCTGTGTCTGTGCAGACGGCGGCGAAGCGATCAGACGGCCCTCGTCAGCGGCGACGGTGTGAGGAAGGTTATCCGGAATCAATTAAAGCAGTGAGGGTATGAAAAACGTCGTTGAGGTAGAAGATAGCGTCGCAGCTTTAAAGAAAATAAAATCCCAGAAGATTTATTTTATGATTTCCGACTGAAATATGCCTCAAATGACAGGGATTGAGCCCTTGAAGGCCGTAAGCGCCGACGCGGGAGTGTGCACCACGCCCCCGTCCTCATGGTAAATGCAGAGTCGCAGCAGGACAATGTCATTGCCGCTATCAAAGCTGCACTGAACAATACATTGAGAAAAGGATAAATGGACGTAAAATTTATCAACCCCTTCTTGGAAGGGACAATCAGCGTATTGAAGACCATGGCGTTTGTTGAACCAAAACCAGGTAAGCCTCATCTTAAGGTAGAGAATATAGCTATCGGGGAAGTTTCAGGAATTATAGGGTTGACAGGCTCTGCAAGGGGATCGCTGGCACTCAGCTTTAGCGAGCAAAGCATCTTAAAAATTGTTAATAATATGCTGGGAGAAAAATTTACCGAAATAAATGATGATATAGAGGATGCTGTTGGAGAGATTACTAACATGATTTCAGGGGACGCTAGGAAAAGATTAGAAGCAGATGGCTTAACGATCACAGCAGCCATTCCCACAGTTGTTTCTGGTAAGAATCATACGATAAGACATTCTTTGGGGGGGGCGAGTATCATTATCCCTTTTGAAATCACAGAAGGCTCTTTTGTTGTCGATGTGTGTCTTGAATAGTGCCACAATTGTTGTAGAAAGTCTTTTCCCATTTGGTTTGGCGGGTGTATTGATCACCAGAATTTCGTTTGTACGAAGATTTTTTAAAGATGACGATCCGCAATAGCCTTTAGAGATTGTATTAAGATATTGAGTTTTGAATAAGTCCCACAAACAGGGAAGTTCTGCTCGAGACCCACATAAAGTGCTGTAATGTTGAATATCGGTTTGTTGCAATTTGAGTAGCAATGTCCCGGAAAACTAAAGTGTTTCCCTTTCTATGCCGATTATACAGCTAACGAATAAAATTCAATTGTTTTTATTTGGTTTCACATTTTAGTATTAACATAGTTGATGGTGAATCATATGCAGATCATGACAATTAGGGAAGTAGCTGATTTTCTTCGTCTTAAAGAAGCAACTGTGTGTCGCTTGGCAGCGGAGGGAAAGTTGCCCGGTATCAAGATCGGGAAGTCTTGGCGGTTCAATAAGATAACAGTGGAAAGTTTGTTTACAAGTTTGCAGTTCGATATGATCGCTGGATCAAAAATAAATGCTTATCATCCCAAGGATTGATCGGCAAGCACTATACCTGGAAAACAATATTCCCCTAGGAAACTTTAATGGATCAGATCTCATGGTGGACCGCCTGGAAAATCTGCAAATACGGTCCAGCGTAGCCCTGAAATTTATCATGTATTATTATTTTGAGCCTAAACCATTCATAAAAATCGGTGATACTAGATGTCATATCCATCAAGGATTAATAAAGAACTGATCGAAGAAATATCCGTCTTAAAACTGAGAATTCAACAACTGGAGCAGGCGGAATCAGAGCGCAAGCAAGCAGAGGAGACGAGAGCGGAGAGCGAAGAACGCCTAAATAGCCTGTATCAGGAAAGCCCCATCCCGACTTTTACCTGGCAGAAAAAGGGCGATGACTTCATTCTAGTCGATTATAACCGCGCTGCGATTCAAATCACCAATGGCAAAGTCAGTGACAGCCTCGGACAAAGTGCTGCAGAGCTGTATAATAAAAGACCAGAAATCCTCGATGACATGAAACTTTGCTTTCAAGAACGATCCATTGTGAGAAGGGAATTCACTTCCCAGCATTTCGCACCAGGTAGATGCCTATCTGTGCATTACGGTTTCATTCCTCCGGATCTGATAATCGTTCACACGAATGACCTAACCGGCCTCAAGCAGGCGGAGGAAGCGTTGCGTGAGAGTGAAGAACGTTTCAAAAGCATGTTTAACAACATCCATGTTATAGGCCTAGTAATAGACCCGGCAGACGGATCTATAGTTGACGCTAATCCTGGTGCATTGTCTTTCTATGGGTGGTCGCGGGATGAGTTGCTAAAAATGAAGATTACCCAGATAAACACCTTGTCACATGAGAACATCTTCAAGGAAATGGATGCGGCTTTAAAAGAAAAACGTTCCTATTTTCTATTTATGCACCGCAGGGCTGACGGCTCGGTGAGGGATGTGGAGGTCTATTCAGGACCAATCCGAGTGGGTGCAAAGGAACTGCTCTATTCCATTATTCACGATATAACCGACCGTAAAATGATCGAAGAAGCTCTTCGGGAGAACGAGGCAAAATTCCGCACCATCATAGATGTTTCACCTATACCATATGCACTGAATGACGATAGAGGGAATATTACACAACTGAATAAAGCTTTTATTAGTACTTTTGGATACACCTTAGAAGATATTCCAACTCTGGCTGACTGGTGGCACAAAGCCTATCCAGATCCGGAGTATCGCCACTGGGTAGTGACTACCTGGCAAACTAATCTCGAAAGGGCAAAGCAGGAAATCACTACCTTCGAGCCTATTGAAGTAGTAATTAGATGTAAGAATAGCATGACACGGACTGCCATAGTGAGTGCAGCCGCGTTAGAGAAGTCATTAAGGGGAATACATTTAGTCATTCTTTTTGATATCACCGAGCGCAAGCAGGCAGAGGAGACGCTCCGTCGAGAATCCTCGTTTCGTAATGCAATCATAAATGACGTTGCTGAAGGTCTCTGCGTTTGCCATGAAACCAGGGTATACCCATTCATCAAGTTTACAGTTTGGAATGATCGCATGAATGAAATCACGGGTTACACTGTTGAGGAAATTAACCGCTTTGGTTGGTATCAAACTGTATACCCCGATCCCGTGGTGCAGGCCAAAGCAATTGAGCGCATGAAAAGAATGCGGGAGAGGAAGGATCTTCGTGCCGAGGAATGGGAGATTACCCGCGCGGACGGAAATAAACGTGTTTTGAGCATATCAACATCGATTGTTGAATCTGATGACGGTGTGGGGCACGTCCTGGCACTCATGCAAGACAT
>DEUU01000372.1:0-1005 GCA_002362735.1 Dehalococcoidia bacterium UBA3254 | reverse complement strand
GATAACGCAACGGACGTCATCTGGACTACAGATATGGACATGCGATTGACCTATATCAGTCCCTCCGCAATGGGGCTTCTGGGTTTTACAGTGGAAGAGGCGATGGCGCGAACGATGCAGCAAACATTCGCTCCAGAGGCATTCGAGAAAGCGATGGAGACTTTCACCGAAGAAATGGTCCTTGAAAGTGCAGGACACGCAGATCCCAATCGGTCAAGGATGCTGGAACTAGAATTGGTCTGCAAAAATGGAAATACTATCCTGGTCGAAGGAAATTTTTGTTTCTTGCGCGATCCATCAGGTAAGGCGACTAGCATTCTTGCGATTATGCGAGACATCACCAAGCGGAAGCGGGTTGAAGAAGCCCTTCGGGAGAGCGAAATCAAGTACCGACGCATATTCGAATCGCTGGAAGATCTTTACTATCAGACAGACGCTCAAGGTATCATCCGCGTCCTATCCCCTTCATGCGTTAGACTGACCGGATGGACGCCCGAAGAGCTGATAGGGAAGCCGGTTACTGATGTTTATGCTGATCCGAACGCGCGTGAGGAGCTGCTGAGGCAATTACTTGAATATAGGTATGTAAAAGACTATGAAGTCCAGCTGAAAAAAAAGGATGGTACGATACTCCACGTCTCGGTGGGGGCCCAACTTCTCTACGATGATGCAGGGAACCCCATTGGAATATCGGGTATTCTCCGCGATATGAGTGAGCGCAAAGAAGCAGAAGAGAATATTCGTAAGACCAATCTCCAACTTGAGGCAGCCACCGCCAGGGCCAACGAGATGGCCGTAAAGGCTGAGATGGCCAGCATCGCCAAGAGTGAGTTCCTGGCTAACATGAGCCACGAAATCCGTACGCCTATGAACGGGGTTATCGGTATGACAGGACTGTTACTGGATACCGAACTGAACCAGGAACAACGGAACTACGCCGAAATCGTACGTGCCAGTGGCGAGTCTCTCCTTAGCCTGATCAATGACATCCTTGACTTCTCGAAG
>DEUU01000397.1:1108-4160 GCA_002362735.1 Dehalococcoidia bacterium UBA3254 | reverse complement strand
CAAATAGTCAAACAGCTTCGGACTAAATTGCCAGGGAATACCCATGGGATAAGTGCTAGAATAGAGGGAATAACAGATCAGACGAAAAAAGAGGAGTGGAATCAATCGGCGCGTATCTCTGGTCGGCAGTCCTGGCAACCCTGATGCAGCTGGGCCTGTTTATCGTCCCGGGTTTGATTCTGGCTTCGATCATGAATTTTGAAGCCGGGTTCGTGGAACGCCGCGCACTGGGTACGATGGGCAGAGGCTGGTATCTCGGGCTGTTCGGCTGGCTGGGGACCTCGGTCCATGAGCTCGGACACGCTGTCTTCTGCCTGATCTTCCGCCATAAAATAACCAAAATGAAACTATTCGACCCGGACCCCAGAACCGGGACATTAGGCTATGTGGAACATGCTTATAATTCTGCCAATATTTATCAGCTTGCAGGAAATTTTTTTATCGGCATCGGTCCCATCCTGCTGGGCACGGCCGTAATCTACTTGATAAGTTACTTTCTTCTAGGGCTGAATCCCCTCCAAAACGCCGCCAGTCTACAAATTGCAGATATCCGGATTGATTCCTGGAACACGGTCGGACATCTATTGCAAAATATCGGGACTTCCTCGCTTAGTTTTCTTGGCAGTATCTTTTCCTGGCATCATTTCACCACCTGGCAGTTGTACCTGTTTATTTATCTCGTTTTTGCCATCGGAAGCTCCATTACCCTCAGTCCCCCGGATATCAAAGGCACGTTGATCGGACTCAGCGTAATTATGGTCATGATATTCATTTTTAATCTGGTGACCGTCTGGGCTGGAAATCTCACTTCTAATATTTTCAGCCATGCCTCAGGATATTTTATTATTTTTTACGCTGTCATGTTTTTCACCCTGCTGATGAACATCGCTGTTGCCGGACTGGTCCTGCTCCCGCTTTCCATCGTCAGAGTGGGTCACAAACCTGCCTGATTTTTGGAGGTATTCAAATCCAGACCAAAAGAGACCGCTCTCTTCTCAAAATCTTCCAGAGATTCTTCTTCCCAGGGCAGATATCTGATATCCTTCGGACTGCGAAAAGAATAAAGCAAGAGATCGATTATTTCCCTGGACGAATTACCGAGTCTGATCGCCATCTCTTTCCGCACCGGCAATACTTGCCCCGTGACCAGCGT
The DNA here is from genome assembly GCA_002362735.1 of Dehalococcoidia bacterium UBA3254. The sequence continues at coordinate 3,007 of DEUU01000397.1, read as the reverse complement.
CGGGACCGCCGGATAATAAATATTGATCAAAGTAACCGAAGATTGGGTTCCATTAAAATTTACCTTTTCTCGCGATAGAATCCAGCCATAAGCCAGACAGGTCGGAGAAAGCAGGAAAATACACGGCATAAGATGCATCAGATGATCGACCGTCATCATTTCTCCAGAACCAAAAACTAGCCCGAGCACCGGGACTTTATTCAGGATAGCTCTAACTCGGGGCTGCCTCAGGATGACTCCTGAAACGTAGACTATGATTATCCCGAAGGCAATACCATAACCGTAATGCATATATTTTTCAGGAATAAACAGCACCAAGAAATCTCGGCCGATTTGTTCAACGTTATTAAGAAAAAAGATTAAAACTACAATTAATACCGCGATCGGGAGCCAGAAGACAAATCCGGATAATAAAATAGTAGACTGATTTTTTAGAAAATGACCCATTTCACCCAGTCCTTAATTCAGTAACCCCAGCGCCCATAATATCATAGCAGAACCTAATACCATTATATTAACTTTTCACCCATTCTTAAGGATGAGACAAGAGCATTAATTCAGGCTGAAGTACCAGAATAATGCCTCAAACCAACCCGCCAGAACCATCTGGAGATGACGAAAAGAAGAACGGCTAATCCCAGTGCAATCAACATGGTAATCCAGCTAAGACGGTTAGTCAAGGCTTCAGCCGGAACGGTAGTCGCAAAAGCCACCGGGATAACAAAGGTCAATCCGTATCTTAACCAGCCCGGATAAAGGCTGACCGGCCAGCGGCCGGCTTCATACATGCTTTGAAAGATCGTCAGAATGTTTTCCAACCTGACAAACCAGAAAGAAAGCGTAGCCAGAATCAGGAAGAAACTGTAGATAATAATGCCTCCTGACAGCAGCATGAGAATGAACTCTCCAGCCTGTATTCCACCGATTTTTTCACCCAGGAGGACCAGTGAGATAATCAGGACGCCGAAACCAAGCAATATATCAACCAAACTCCAGACATTTACTCTCTGAATACTGACCAGAAGTTGAGAGTCTTCGGGTTTAGTCAGAGTAAAATCCAGTGTCCCGTCACGGACTGACTCAATAAATTGCTCCATACCCGGCTGGATCACCAGACCAATGATACCGCCAACCAGAATATAGATTCCCACCAGCGCCAGGATTTCATCCGGTCTCCATCCCGCCAGAGTGTCCGTATAGGAAAAAACAATGGCGATCCCGCTGATCGAGACCACGAGACTAAGGAGAGACTGGAATAACTGGAAAAAGAAATTAACGCGGTAAACCGCTTCGCCCATGAAACCCAGCCAGAAAAAGGCTGTTATCAGACGAAGATAATTCATGCTCCCACCGCCGAATAGACTTTCACTCCTGCCCGCCAGACCAGACGAAAAAGAATATAACTTACAATCAACCAGGCAACCTGAGCGCCGAGTCCAACCAAAGCTTCGTTCAGAGAAAGACGCCCCGTTACCAGATTTATCGGAAAACTGATCAACCAGCTGAAAGGTAAAATGTTAGCGATTATTTGTATTGGAAGTGGAAAAAGCGTCAGAGGAGCAAACTGGCCGGAAAGAAACAACATTACCACAAAATACATCTGATTTGCTGCCCCGACTCGAGTGGTCCAGAAGGCTGAAAGCGCCAGTGTCCATTCCAGAAGAAAGCGTACGGCAAAAGCCAAAAATAAAACCGGGAAAAAGAGAGCGATAGCCCAAGGCTGAGGCGATAATACAGGGTGAAAGAAGATTGTCAGGAGAAAAGCTACCAGGATCATGAAAGGAGTGGTAATCAGTTTTGACGAGATGTTGTCGGCAATATCGGAATGAATGGGATGCACCGGCCTGAGAAGAGAAAAAGAAAGAATTCCCTCACGGATGCGGTACTCGAATTCGTACA
>DEUU01000397.1:0-771 GCA_002362735.1 Dehalococcoidia bacterium UBA3254 | reverse complement strand
CCCACGCTCCCTCCGCTGGTATTTGACACAATAGACCAGACAATGAGATAAACGAGAGGTTCAAGTACCTGCCCGATCATCCAGATCAACAGCGAAGCCCGGTAAGCGAACATCGTTGCCAGGGTGGTCTTGAATTGTTGTACATATAGCTCAATGAGCGCTTTCACGGTTCTCCTGGGCGAAGACTCGTTCGATAATTTCCTCTATAGGAGGATCTTCGACTAACAAATCTACTACCGGCAGGTCTGCTAGAATTCGTTCTGTCACACGGGCGGTCTCTGCTTTTGGGACCCGGAGAGTAAAACGCCCGCCTTCGCAGGAAAGGACCTCGCCATAAGATGTTAGATTGTTGAGGCAGTCCCCTATTTGCACAACAATGATCTTATGTTCGGTGAATTTCTGCACGAGGGATTGAAGTTCACCGTCGAAGAGCAGCTTGCCGTGATGAATGACGACCACCCGTTTACACAGCGCTTCTACATCCGCCATATAATGGCTGGTCAGCAACACGGTAGCCCCGGATCTTCGGTTATATTCAGCAATAAAATCACGAATGCGCCGCTGCATAGTAACATCAAGTCCAATAGTCGGCTCATCCAGAAAGACAACCTTCGGCTGATGAAGGAGAGCCGCAGAAATTTCGCATTTCATCCGCTCACCCAGAGAGAGGTTGCGGACAGGCTTATGCAGCAGCGGCTCGAGATCCAGGAGATCGGTCAACTCAGCCAGTATGCTGCGGTAGTTTTCCATTGGTATGCGGTAGATGACGCG
>DEUU01000051.1 GCA_002362735.1 Dehalococcoidia bacterium UBA3254 | reverse complement strand
TGTCCTTGAGCCAGCCGCACACACTCTCTTGCCCTCCATCTGCGGTAAGCTTTCCCCAGTAATAGTCAATTTCTACCTGCGTTTGGCACTCAACCATGAGTGAAATAGCCTCATTAAAGGAGATGTTATGCACGTGTGCGCTGTCCATCGCCGCAAATTCATCACCCTCCAGCATAAAACCTGCATGTCTAATGGTTCCTTCCCGATCGGGTTCTTCTCCCCTGCCATAGCGCTCGATATGGTCGATGTTCGCATTATGAAACACCTTTGTATAAAGATTGACCGCCTCTTCTGCTTTTCCATGCTGCTTATCGACGAACATCAGCGTCGGAGTGATTTTCTGCTTGATAACACGATCTCCCATTAACATCACCTGCCATGAAAGACCATATTTATCCTGCGTCCAGCCGTATCTTTCGCTGAATGGATATGCCCCAAGGTCCATGAGAACTCTACTCGGTACGGCCAGCTTTTGCCAAATCGCATCAACCTCCTCCTTTGTGCTGCATGCCACAAGAAATGATATGGTCGGATTGAACTTAAATAATGGTCCGCCATTGATCGCAATAAACCTCTGCCCTTCAATCTGGAATTCAACCGTCATCACGGTTCCTTCCGGTAGACCGTGAATTTCAAATCCCGCCTTGTTGGCCCGGGTTAGGCTTCGGACTCCAGATTCTTTGAAGATGGACGTATACATATTTACGGCTTCTTCCGCCTGACGATCAAACCAGAGATTCGGGATTATTCTTTGTTTACCTGATACCATACGATTTCTCCTTTTAGATGCTTTTCACTTTATGCCAGTTTTTCCCTTCTTTGAAAAATAATCCTTTTCAAATTTATTTCAGTATATAATCCTATTCTTATTCTAATTCAACGCCCGATAAAATAAAGGTAAAAAATTAAAATGGATGCGGCTTTTCAGCGGCCACAATAAACTTGCTGATCAAATAATCAAAGAATTTTGGTGGATTTAGAACCTTTTAAGAAGCATTATTATTTTGGGTGACAATCTTGCAGTATTTCTGAATTCAACTTCTAGCGCCGACCAATCTTCTGAGACTTGTGTTCGGACTGGTCGAAGAATGAGTCATATAATGACTTATGACTGGGCCGGCATTTATCCGGCTATTTTTGAAATGTATAGATTCTGGAGAAGGTTTGGGCATTTGGACTATCTCGCTGGATTGAAAGCGCGGGTCGGGTCGGTAGAGCAGGTCCTGTCGTGAATTCTGGGCCGAAGTATGAGGCACAATGGATCGATCCAAGTCCCAACACTCCGGACGATAGAAAGAACCACGTTTAATTTCCATTTTGGCACCGACAGAATTTAACACCACCAACTTTCTTCTTCCTGTCGTATTAGATCGATAAGGCTGGCTTTTAATCTGGTCTTGCCGGCATTCAGTATTTGTAAGAATTTCGATATTCTCCTGGTAGCTGCTCTCAATGTCTGTCCCGGTATCCTTCAGTCGTGGCAAAACAGTGAACACAACTGCCAGCCGCATTACTCCGGATATCAGAAATATCCCGAAAATTGGATTGCCGAACATTGGGAACGTTATATTTAAAAGCACGGCTCCCAGCAACGGTCCCAAAGCCGCTGCCAGGGTCACAATACTGCGCTGGTAGATGATATAGTGAAGCCGCTTGGATGGAGGTGAAGCCCGGCACAGAAAAGACTGGACACATATGTCATAGGTAGCCCAGGCCATACCTGAGAGAACCTGGGCTCCCATTAAATAACCGATGTTTGAAGAAAATATCCACAATACAGGTAAAACTGGAATTATGAAGGAGGCTACGCGGAGCACTTTAATGGCTCCAGCCCTGTCTACCATCTTTCCACCGAAATAGGAAATCCCCATCCTTGAAATGAACTCTACCGAAAAGACCAGCGTGTAGGTTAAATAAGTAACATGCAGGTCTTTTAACAGATAAACTGAAAAAAAGGCTCCCGTGACGCTGGATGCAAAAATAATCATGGCCGAAAATAGAATTAAATTCCCCAGGGTGTTTTGTTTGGCTTCCTTAATAAAAGTCAGTAAGCCTATATCTGATTGAGGTTCTTCTCCCATAGCGACAGGCATCTTGATAATCAGGTATAAGATCAAGCTGATCAGGCTTACCGAGAACGTCATCAAAAATATCATGGTAAAACCGTTAAATATGCCATCCTGAAAATGGTCCAGAAAATAACCCATGATATAGAACGAACTAACGTAGCTTCCGGCGGTAATAATGGATCTAAAACTAAGATAACGGCCGAGACGATTTCCCGGGACAATATCTGAAAGCCATTTATCCCTCAGAGGCCCTATCATTAGAGAGGGCACGAGGCTGATGACCCACAAAATAATTAAAATGATGGGGGAAATGCTCTTAAAAACGGCAGATACGGTTATCAGAGGGATCCATCCCAGAGCGCTGACAATTCCTAATATGACGGTTGCTTTTTTCAGAGAGTCTCCAAATCTTAACACGGAGGGTACTTTAACCAGTAGCAAAGCATACAGAAGATTTGTAATAGTATTAAGCAGCGCTATCTCTTTGACACCCGCTCCGGCGGCTATAAGAGATGGTGACTGGTAAGCTATTCCTGCGTTCTCTATCGATGAAGCTGCACCTTCGTAATGCAGGTAGGATGAGTCGCGGTCCTTATTAGGACGATAATTGTCAACCATTCGAGAGTTATATTAACGATTCCAGACCTTCAAATTTTTCCCAACAAGGGTCAATTATATTCCTTCAAGAATTAGAATTCAATACCTCGAATTGCGTACCTTCTTGATCGAAACCTCTCCTCTTTTTTGAAGTATTAGTTAGCTTCACGTTTCTTTGTTTAAGGTGATGATCTGGATTTGCCTTCATGTGACGCAAAGGAAAAGAACTCAACTTCGTTGCTAATGCCTTATCTGCCCACGGAAGAAAGCAAAACTCGTTGGTACTGGTCTCTTTGTAATGAGGATAATACTTGAAGACACAGTTAATGATCTGCGGGCATCAAGACTTAGGACCGGAAAGAAATCCGGTCACAGCCGCATGGTGCGAGTAATATTTAATAAAGATAGAAGGAAATGCAAGATCCGGCTTTTATCCGCGGAAAAAGCTAGATCGAAAGAGACTTATCCAGGGTATGACTTACCCTGGATAAGTTCAGAGTCAGGTTACTGTTTTTTTGCGGGCGCTTCTTTTGGCTTCTCGTTTGCAATCTGCTTTTTTTTAGCGGCGATCGAAATCTTTTTGGGCTTACTCTCTGCAATCTTGGGCAGCGTAATTTCAAGGACTCCGTTATCGAATTTAGCATCTATTTTATTTGCATCCACCATGGAAGGGATGGTCATCGATCTCGAAAAATTACCATATGTCGCTTCAGAATAATAGTACCCTTTCTTCTTGGTCTCTGACTCAGATCTCTTTTCACCCTCGATTGTTAAGGAATTTCCTGACACGGAAATGCTGATATCCTCTTCTTTAACACCCGGCAATTCTGCTTTAATCAGGAATTTATCTTCCTGCTCGGTAACATCTATGGCCGGAGCCCAGGCCATCTCTTCTGTAGAAAATCTTCTCCATGAAGCCGGCAAAAAAGGTCGTCCAAAGAAATCTTCGAAGTTGCGCCCCATTTCTTCCAGATCTCTAAACGGTTGCCACACGGTTAGCCCTTGTTCTGATTTTTGTCGTTCCTTAGCCATGATTCAACTCCTCCAAAATATTTTTCTACCCCTTCTTTCATTATATTAAATGATTAGCTTTATGAGACCGTTTTCAGATCGCCAATACGACAAATCAGACATCACCGGGTAAAACAAGGTGGCTGTTTATATAATGAAATTATGGAATGACTGGAGGCGAATCAATGGGGTCAAAATTTTCCGCGGGTAATAAAGTACGCATCAATTCCAGAGATTTTCTCGGGAGACCACTGGATCCAAAAATTCAACAGTATGAAAACATGGTGGGGGAAATTATCGAGGCTACCAATATCGTCGGATTCCTTGGAGAGAAATGGTTAAATTTAAACGAAAATCGTAGTTATATCACGATTTATCAATATACCGTCCGCATTAATGAAGAAATAATCCTCCACGACGTTCTCGAAGACTGCCTGGAATTTGTTCCCTGATTTTCAAGGCAATCGCCCCGGGAAATTCCTTAAAAACCAATTTCTACCGGATAAACATGATATCGAATCAACAGCCTTTTTCACTTCTGGTTCACTACTTTTTAATAACAGAAGAGCCGGGGAAAGCCGCTAAATCTGCTTTCCGTTATTGGATCTAAGAGAATCAGTCCATCCATTAATAATTAAATCGGACGTTCAATTGCGCTCGATGTAAATAATCTAGGACCCACCCAAATAAATAACCTGCCCGACCATATAACTGCAGACATCAGAGGCCAGGAAGGCGACGACGGGAGCCAGGTCATCGGGAGTACAGAATCTTTTCAATAATGAATTTTGCCTGAAGGCTTCCACAAACTCGGGAGGAGCATTTTTCACCAGACCGGTCAGAGCCAATCCCGGGACCACTATATTCACGATTACACCCATGGAGGCGACTTCCTTGGCCAGAGATTGGGAGAACGCAGTGATTCCGGCTTTGGCAGCGCCATAGGTCGAGATCATAGGGAAACCCATTCCTCCGGATATACTGATAATCCGCCCGTAGTGACGCGATAACATGTGTGGCAATACCGCCTGGGCTACGTTCATTTGCCCATAAAGGTTAATGTTGATGTCTTTATCCCAGTCCGATCTGGTCTTTTCGATAAAAGGTTTTTCCAGGCTGCCGGCACCGGCGTTGTTGACCAGGATATCTATCTTTTCGAATTTTTCCAGCGCCTTCGTTACCATCGCATCCACCTGTCCTCGATCAGTAACATCGACTTTTATCGGTAACGCCCGGTTGCCCAGAGCTTCTATTTCCCTGGCTGTTTTAATCGCCCCTTCCGAGTCTATATCCGCAACAATTATCTCGCACCCTTCTCTGGCTAGAGTCAAGGCTATACCCTTGCCATATCCTATCTGGCTCGCGGTCCCTGTTACCAGTGCAGTTTTACCTTTTAATTTCAGGTCCATCTTACATCCCCTTATTCTACATTTTTCGATTAATAAAGGTCCTGAGTCCTGGACGAAATCGTCAGTACACATGAGCCGCAAGGTATATTAATCCCGGCTTCTTTAACCCGCTATTAGCCAGGTGTCTTTTTATGCCGGTGTGACTTACCGTTACATTACTTTCTCTGTTTCTTTTTAAGATCGGCATTATGTTTTTTCTCGGAAGTCTCCTTACCAGTAACTGGATGACGGTAATGAAACGGAGGGATATACCCCGAAGGATAGCGGGATTCAACTGCTCTGGCTTTGTCTGGCTTTGGCGCCGGAGGCAGGTCTTCAACGGTTACCTTACCGGCTTTCTCTGGCTTAACCCAGCCTTCTGCTGGAGCATAACTGTAAACCGGGTTCCACATTAGTTTTAATAATTTCCACTTACCGTCTTCTTTTATATATTTGCTGGTGTAAATGCCGCCGGTTACATTTTGCAGTATGCCTTTATCTGTAGGCAAGGCCATCGTTCCATACCCGAACCAGCGTCCTTCGGCCGTTTTACCTTCACTATCAACGTCCACTACACCTGACAGCTGCATGATCTGATGCAGAACTTCCGGATCAAAATTCCGATTCTTCTCACCGGCAAAATATCGTCTTACCCCTTCTTTCCCTTTAAAGATACCCACCATGATATTTAATTCGGTATCAGGGCTGTCCGAGAAACAGTCTATCAACTCCTCGTACATCCAGTGCTCCAGATAAAAACCGTAGGACCTCTGCAATCTCCTGATGTCTTCGAGATCGCGAAGGACTCTGACCTGACTTTCCAGTTCTTTAATCCTGGCTTCCATCTCTTTGCTGTTCATCTTAACTCCTATTAACTTAAATATTTGACTTCTTGAGATCTCGATCATAAGGTTTTTTTGACTTGCATTCTATGTTAAAAATGATTGTAGCACGTTTATCAGCGTTATAGATAGTCTTATTTTGACAATTTGCTGATCAGTACAAAATCTTCAGGCTCATCTGTATGTGCAAAAGATGAGTAAAATGATTAATATTATTAATGAGGTACAACATATCGTTGAAACAAAAACGGGCATTACATATGACTAACCGTTCCTTGAAAGGAATCATTTGTGTCTGGTAATAGAGACTTCCCGTCGGTCAACAAAAATAAATCAAGCATTCTTCGCTCCTACGGTGTAGTTGCTGCCGGCTTCCTTTCCCTGATGGTAACCGCCTTGATTATGACCAGTTATGGGGTCTTTTTCAAACCGGTCTCAACCCAGTTTGGCTGGACGCATACTGAGACCTCCGGCGCTTTCTCCATCATGATGATGGTGTGCGGGGTACTGGGAGTTGGGGCTGGCCGGTTGGGAGATAAATTCAATCCGCGTCTGGTTATCATCATTGGCGGTATTCTCGAGGGTATAGCTTTCATATTGCTGTCCCGGATGAATTCCCTGTGGCAGCTTTATTTATTCTATGGAATTATTGCCGGCACGGGCATGGCTAATATTGCTCCGATTAATTCGCTCGTAACCCGATATTATCCCAGAAGGCGCGGCGCCATGATGGGAATCGCCATGGCGGGAGCGGGTATAGGAGGCACCGTAATACCGCCTCTGGTAGTCTATTTCATTTCAAATTTTGGCTGGCAGATGGCATATTTGATTACGGCTGGCATGATCCTGGTTTTAGTTCTGATTTCCGGTTTTTTTCTATATTCCTCAAATCAAGTAGCACCTCTTGAAGATAACAATATACGCTTCCTCGAAAGCGCCCGTTTACGGATTCCCGGGATAAGTCTACGGAAAGCCATGGGAACATTGACCTTCTGGATATTTAGCCTTGTTGTTTTCTGTTCCGGCTTTATTCAGCAGGTGGTTTCAGTTCATATCGTTCCCGGGGCCAGTGACCGCGGAGTTACTCTCTCCGCCGCTGCTGGAATACTTTCGGTCATTAACCTGGCCTGTATGTCGGGCAGCTTTAGCTTCGGGATTATCCTAGACCGAATTGGCGGCTTTTCGTCCATGTTAATCGCCCTGGTATCGACCGCAGTGGGTTTGATACTATTTCTGGCTGTCCACCAATTATGGGGATTCTATTTGTTCGCCATTTTATTCGGGATAGGATGGGGAGTGATTGCCGTCGCCAGGCCTATCATGGTCGCCGAACTATTCGGATTACTTTCGCATGGAGAGATTATCGGAGCGATTATTTTTCTGTATACTTTTGGAGGCACCGTAGGGCCAATTGCTGCGGGATATATATACGATGTCAATCAGCATTATCAAATAGTTTTTATTTTAATTGCCGGACTTGGTCTGATAAACCTGGCGCTGACTCTGCCTCTTTATTACCTGTCATTCAGGAAGAGAAATGTGATACCGTCTTCTCCACCTGAGCCATAATACTGTCCGTTTTACCCCTGGCTCAAAACGCACTCGATCCAACCGACGTTTTACTTCCCATTTGAACTTTTTTTCAATCTGCAACTAAAAGCGGGGCTTACCTCAAGCGATTTGAGGGCCATATCAAATTAATTAGATTCTCACTAAAACTAACCTTAAGGTAACCATTTTAAGAATCCCAAAATAGAAGCAGGAATTAAACTGGCTCAGGGTCTATTCTGTATTTCTTTGGCCCATTTAGAAATCTGTTTCCATTTCTGCTTTTCGTACAGGCGCGCACCTTGCTCTTTTCTGGATGCCACATATTTTAATTCGCTTTGCAGCTTTCGATAACTCTCCAACCTGGCAGCATCAAGCTCACCCTGATCAATAGCCGCCTTGACCGCACAACCCGGTTCGGCATTATGACTGCAATCAGCGAAGCGGCATTCTTCTGCCAGCGTTTCGATATCTTCGAAGGCTCCCTGCAGATCGTCTTCTTCGGCCCACATCTGAATCTCCCTCATTCCCGGTGTATCAATCATGACGCCGCCTGAAGGAAGCAGGATGAGCTCCCTCATGGTTGTAGTATGTCTACCCATCCGGTTATCCGCGCGGACATCTCCGACTTCCTGTTTCTCTTCGCCCAGTAAAGCATTGATAAGGGTTGATTTTCCGACGCCTGAGGACCCCAGAAAAGCTACTGTACTTCCCCTGGAAAAATAAGTATTGAGAGCATCCAAACCAATTCGTTCTTTGGCGCTTACAGCATGAATGGATATACCCGGAGCAATATCTTCAATGCTTCGCATAGATTTCCCGACGTCTGAACATAAGTCTGCCTTATTAAGAACAATAACCGGGGTAGCTCCACTGTTCCAGGCAAGTGTCAGATAACGCTCAATTCTGCGGAGATTAAAATTTCTCCCGCCATCCAAACCGTTAACTATAAAAACGGTATCGATATTAGCTGAAACAATCTGCTCTGCTGTGCGCTCTCCGGCCACTTTTCTGGAAAACTTGCTCTTTCTGGGTAATACGGCCAGGATTATTGCTTTCTTTTCGCCAACCAGTGGTTTAACAGCCACCCAATCTCCCACTACCGGATGATTATTTTCTGCCTCACTGCGGTAGCGCATTTTGCCGGCGATTACCGCTGTTAATACGCCAATTCCACTATACACCTGGAAAGAACTCCTGGATTCGGATGTGACCCTGGCAGGTACTGTATCTGTGATGTTCAATTTCTGAAAGTGTTCCTGGAAAAAAGGACTCCAGCCAAGAAATTCAAGGTTATTTTGCTGATAATCTGTTGTATCGTTATTCATGAATATTCTCCAATTTAAAGTAAGGTTATGTAAATAGTTTTACTACCGAAAAGCTGCGGATTCACATCTCACGGCTATTTCGACCTTACTTCTGTTTTAAGAGAAAAATAAAGCCGTTCCCGGTGGAACGGCTGGCAATCTGTTTAACCAGAAAAGGCTGTTTAGCTTGAACCATGCCGGGGTGTGACATCCACATTTATTAAATTAGCAAGCATCTGCACCCCTCCTTTAAAATACTTAATCTAAACAGGATACTACCATGATACCTTTATGAAGTCAATAAAATAAGGCTTTTTGCCCCATTAATGAAGAGGCGATAGCTTTAGAAAATTGGGCCAACTAATTACTGTTCAAACGGGGCAATTAAAACGAGTTATAATGCAAATCCATACTAAACGCATCTTTCCTCCATAATTGCTCCATATTAAGGCTCTATGATGGAAATATGCTAAACAGAGCAATAAATATTGAGGAGGAATAAATGAAAAACAAGTTTTTTAAAATCGGTCTGGTGACATCTTTGGTAGCAGCACTGTTCATTTTCCTTGCAGTTTCCGTTTCAGCTGCCGGCCCAGCTGCGGGCAGAGGTTTTAACGGGACCGGTAAAGTACCTGCCGGGACGAGTACAGTAGCGTTAACTGCTGACGAGCAGGAATCGCTAATCTTTGTACGTGAAGAAGAAAAATTGGCGCGGGACGTTTACCTGTACTTTTACGACGAATGGCAATTGGCTGCTTTCAGCAATATTGCCGTGAGTGAGCAAAGGCATATGGATGCCATCAACAACCTGCTGGTACGTTATGGTATCCCGGATCCGATTGCCAGCAATACCCAGGGCGAGTTTACCAATTCTGAACTCCAGACGATGTATGATACATTGATCGAACAGGGAAGTGAGTCTCTTGAAGCGGCTTTGCAGGTTGGCGTTTTGATCGAGAAGACCGATATAACCGATTTGCAGGAAGGCCTGGCAGTCACCACTCATAGGGACATTACCAATGTCTACAGCAACCTGTTAAACGGTTCTAACAACCATCTCAATGCGTTCAACAATGAACTGACCATGATTAATTAAAGTATGATGAATAAAAGCTTGATTCCGTAAACATGGACGGAAGCTGGTGAAGCTAATGCAGAAAAAATAAATATCTTGCACAAACATGATACACCCCGAAATTTTCAAGATAAATCCTGAAAAACCGGGGTGTATCTCTATCAGATTATGGACTATCATATGATTTCAAATTGAGAAGCCCATGGAATACATTCAAGTTGTCTCGGCTTTCGCAGAGCAAATAATGAATAAATAAATCTTTAGAATTATGAGCGTTAGTAAATAACCTGCTCAATATTTCTATATTTTCAAATGAAAGTTGTAACCTTTAACATTGCTAAGGACTCTTAACTATAGTTATGTCAATTATAAACCCAATTCCTGTGCCGGACAGCGAGTGGATCTTTTCAGGAACATCTGCCATTATCAATATTCCAGGTATGCCTGATACCGAGGTTGAAGCAAAATACCGCTTATATACGGCCGTGCATCCCCAGCACCGGTTCGGAAGGAATATAGGTCAGGCCGGTCTTCTGAATCCAGCCAGTCAAACGCTGGACAATTTCGTCATCCGAAAGGTTCCCCAGAAAGCGAGACTGCAGCCAGTCGCTATGCTGGTAAAGTTCTCTGGTCAGGCCCGTTTTCTCGTACAAATCGATAAACTTGGCGAGCCTGGGCGCAGTAGTATCGCCCTCCCGGACCGCTTCCGCCGCAACTTCCCCGGCGTAGCGCCCGGAGACGATCGAAATGATAGACCCCCGCCAATTTGCGGCGCTGCCGGTGAGTATTAAGCCGTGCTTGACTATTTCAGGGAACCTTACACCCAGGTCGGATGTCTGGCTCCAACCATCTATCCGGATGGGCATCGAGCCTTTTAATACTTCAGACAAAAAATAATTCCCGGTTTTTACCCGCTGATATTCCTCCAGCGACATGAACTGTACGACACAGGACTCGTTGCTGATCGGCATGATGGCGAACCAGCCTTTATTAAGAAAAGACCCGGTATACATCCCGCCCAAGCGAGAGCCATCTTTAATACCAGCCAACTCCATCGTGATCCCGCCTGCACAGGTCTGGCCGGGTCGGGTCATTCCTTCCCATCTGGCAATCCCCCTCACCCCTCCGGCGATGCCGTCTGCTGCTATCACGACCCTTCCGGAGACCTCCGGCAGGTCTTTCGAGCTGGTAGTCACCCCCACGATCTTCTCGCCTTGCTTTTTCAGGCCGGTGACACGAGTGTTGAGTACAAGTTCGGCCCCCGCCTTTACCGCCTGTTTCGCCAGTTCCTGGTCGAAAAGGGCTCTATCAATTACCCACCGACAGGCTGGCCAGGGCTCGGTCTGCAATACTTGACCATCCGGGGCATAGATATGCAGGTCTGAGCACTCATCTGGACGTCGTATTACCACCCGGAGAGACATAGACCGTAAAATTTCCTCCAATATATCTGTTCTATCATTAGAATGGAGGACCCCGGCACAATGGCTGGGAACACCGATGATTCTGTGTTCCTCTAAAAGGATCGTTTTCGCTCCTCTTTCGGCGGCGGCTTTAGCGGCGCAAGACCCGGCGGGACCTGCACCGACCACGACGACATCATACTCTACCATACCCTTTCTCCTTCTAAAACATCAGAATAACCTGAAAGATGCTACAATTTAGACAACTGACCTGTGGGGAATATCCAATGCGGCTAATTTTTAATCTATTATCAAATTAAGCTTATGCTATTGTCAATGGAAGTACCTGCGCTCAACTTTTCCGGTGAAATACCACTCTCCTCTCTACGGTAACCTTGATTGAATTCGAGCACTATCACAGCGGGGTAGGCTAGCAAATTCAATAGATAGATGAGATTATTGATTACGGCTTATATTGGGAATATAATCAAATTCGCTATTAGATTACGTGAACTAATATTTTTCCGCAGTGGGACTTAATGAAAAAAGCGATCATTATAGGTGCTTCATCCGGTATAGGCAAAGAACTTGTTAAAATCTTCTCGGCTAATGGTTATGAAGTAGGTATTGCTGCTCGTCGGACTTCTCTACTGGATGAATTGGCTGCAAAAATGCCGAACCGCATTTATACGGCAACAATGAATATCAGCAACGCTGACCTGGCAATGCAATCTCTGGAAACACTAATCCAAGAAATGGGGGACATCGAAATAATAATAATTTGCGCTGGAGTGGGGCATCTTAACCCGCAGCTTAACTGGTTACAAGAAAAAGAAACTATAAACACCAATGTATCCGGATTTACAGCCATTTCAGGTGTGATCATGCATTATTTTATGCAAAGAAAATCAGGGCATCTGGTAGGAATATCATCCATTGCAGGAATAAGAGGCAGCCATATTTGCCCCGCCTATAATGCCTCCAAAGCTTATATCTCCAATTATTTAGAAGGTCTTCGGAAAAAAGCGGCTAAAGAAAAACTTAATATCACCATAACCGATATCCAACCGGGTCTAATAAATACAGCCATGGCTAAAGGAGAAGGGCTATTTTGGGTGGCCCCGCCACAAAAGGCGGCTAAACAAATTTATAAAATTATTCAGCAGAAAAAAAGAAAAGCCTATGTCACAAAAAGATGGAAAGCAGTCGCCTGGCTGCTTAAAATATTACCGGATTTTTTATACAACAAAATCTGATTCTTGAAACGCGGTTTTTGTGTTCTGAGTGCGACTTGGTGGTAAAAGGCTCGAACTATTGGCCTCTACGATGAGTGGTCAGGGATTCGTATTGAGAGGTAAGGGGTTCGGCCTCAGGAAGATTCATCTCTCACATTTCATCCACATCGTACCTCTTGAGGCCGTATTCTGCAATTTTATATAGTTCATTCGCTGCTGGATGCCAAAAGTAAAGTTTTGGTTAAAGAAATCTAGAAAATTTTTAGCTTTGAAATAATACCCCTCTCCGAATTACCTTTTTGAAACAATAGAGAAGTTTGAATAATCAGATTTTTGGACCACTTTTCGTGGAGCAATTATCTATTAAAATTTTCACAGGACAAACTGAATCGCTCTTCTTTGATCTTCTTCAGGGCGTTAAATCTTTAGAAACTAATTCCATATCATGAAGTGGGATCACTATGTCTCCAATCCGTTTCACCTTAATGATGCTGTCATAAGCCTCTAAAAGATTGGTAAATACCCCGGGTACAGAGACAGGAATGCCCTTCG
>DEUU01000307.1:780-5204 GCA_002362735.1 Dehalococcoidia bacterium UBA3254 | reverse complement strand
TGATAGGGTCATTACGATCTTCCGGTTGAATCAAAGAAAGATAGTAAGGGGTAACAGAAAAGGGGTATCTGGTGATGACTAACCTGATTTCCGCTTGTTCTTTGGACGATAGAGGAATGTATTTGGCGAGTTCCTCAACTGTTGTGATGCGATGACGGAACTGCCATTTCCAGTCGTTCCAATCCCTGTCCGGGATGTGACTGAAAAACCTGTCTTTAATTTTTAGACTACTTTTACTCGGGGGTTCCTCGTCTTCCTGAACCCCCACCATACCTAAGGGGGGCTCTCCTTCGGCTTCCGCCTGTATCAAAGTCTCCGCTTTGATTGATGATGCTGTCATTTATCTCCTTAAATTTTTATTTTGGCGCCTTATCTTTAGCGCCTGATGTAATTAGCATCTTTGTTAATTTAATAACACTTATTAGAGGTAATGTCAAGTATTTTTAAGTACTATTTTTAGCGTTTAAAAATGACCTTATTAACGTTATAGGGCACCAGTATTTTTAATGGGTAAAGTATACCACCAGGAAACCGATGATGGAGAGAAAACTGATAGGCGGCAAGGCCGGCAGAGGCCGGCCTTTAAGTAAGAAGATCTGGAGCATGTAAGCAAAAATAATTCCGGCCAGCGATGCCCCGGCGACCACCAGGGCTCCGGAGAAACCATAAGTGAAAAAGACCGCTACCACGAATACCAGCGGAAAGCCGACATCCCCCCCGCCCAGGATGGAGAATTCCCTTTCTGAGGACTCCTCTTCGAATATTTTCCTGACGGTAGATCCTCTCAGGTTGAGAGCCCAATCCCTCGCTTTTTTCGGCAGCACAAACGCCGGTAGCGTGTCCGATTCGGACAGTTTCTTGGCTAACCACATCATGTAGCCCAGTGTCACCGCCAGAATATCGTAAATTGAGATCGCCAGCAGCACCCAGACCACTGTCCAGGGTGAGACCAGTGCCCCGAATACCGCTCCGACACTGACCAGAGTGATCAGCAAGAGGATATTCTGTAACCAGACCAGGGGCACGAAAAGCCAGAATATCCCGACCGCTGCGCCGATTCCGATGGCCGCGGGTACCGGTATGAATAAAGCCAGGATGATAAATATGCCCCAGGCATAGAAGAACCCAAAAAGGCACTTGAGAACAAACTTGAGTTTGGAGACCGGAATTAGAAAGAGGATTACTCCCATAATGATGACGACGCCGAAGAAATAAGCCAGGATGGGCGGTGCGGAAATCTCGGGCGGAGTACCGATGACCCCGGAATCTATAAGCTGCTTTTCCGGGTGGATGTATATAAAAGTGAGGACCAGCCCCAGAATGTACAGAATACAGCTCCATAACACCGGTTCCAGGCTGGTCCTTTTAACAGGCTTCGAATTATCGGCCAAAGAGAAAAGCTCCTCAGAAATAGATTTAAGAAACGGGGCGCCTGTGAGCGCCCCATTTTCTCAACCGTACCACCGTTATTATACTCTTATGGGTTCGGATTTTGAACTAACGTGGCTGTGACCGTAGATTTGGCATTTCCACGATAGTAAGTAATGTTCACCTGCTGCCCGATCTGACTGGAAAGGATCGCCTGCACGGCATCCGCAGCGCTGTTAACCGCGGTGTTTCCGAAATTCACGATAACGTCTCCAACTTTCAGACCTGCCTGAGCCGCAGGACTGTTAGGACCAATATTGACGATTAAAGCACCCTGATTCACTCCCAGATTGTACATCCGCGCTACGGTGGCATCCACGTCTTGGAGCGAAACTCCCAGGTACGGCCGGGTAACCTTACCATTTTGGATCAACTGCTGAAGAATCGGCAGGGCGCTTTTTGTGCTGATGGCGTACCCGACGTTTTCTACTCCACTTGCCACCAGTTTGATATTGGTGATCCCCACCGCCTCGCCCAGGCTATCGATCAAAGGACCTCCGCTGTTGCCCGGATTGATGGGTGTGCTGAACGCTATCAGGTCAAACAAAGTAGAGTTCGAGGAGGTGGCTGACGCAGGAATAGTCAAAGAAACGTTCAGCCGGCTAATCCAGCCTGCCGTAACGCTGAGTCCCTCTCCCAGAGCGTTGCCGATGGCAATAGCCATCATGCCCTGTTTCAGCTTTCCGGAATCCCCTACAGTCACCGTTGGAAGTCCGGTAGCATTGATTTTAACGACTGCCAGATCGGTAACCGGGTCGGCGGATATTTGCTGAGCCGAGAAAATTCGTCCATCATTCAAGCTTACTGTGACATTCTGGGCTCCCTCTATGACATGATTATTAGTGACTATCAAGCCGTTAGCGTCGATGACCCAGCCGGAACCGGCACCCTGTTGAGTGGTAGGCTGCCCGAGGAAGTTAGTTGAGGAAACCTCCACATTGATCGATACAACTGACGGCAGTACCTTCGCTACGATGTCAGAAAGGTCCACCGGAAGAGCCGCTTGACTTAGGGCCGGCGGAGTCCAATTTCCGGCTATAGGAGAACCCGTAACTGCTGGAGCGGTGGGTGTCGGAACAGCGGCAGCTGATGCGCTGGGTGAGGGCGAGGCAGAAGTAGTCGCCGTGGGTATCAAACTCGGACTGGCGCTGACTGTGGGTGGAATAACCGTTGGCGAAGGAGTAGTGGATACCGAAGGTATCACAGAAGGTGATTGTCCCGGGCTCGCAGCGCAGGAAAAGGAAAACAGGGTAAGTGCTAATAGAAGAAGAGCCAGAATTGGTTTTTTATAAATGCTGAATATTTTTTGCATGTTCATATTACCCCCTCAATGTTTATTCTCGAATTATGATATTTTCTTCGCCTACTTACATTCTCGTATCCGAGAAATGCCTAATGCGTCAATTTTATGATGGATTTTATCCGTGAGAAATACATAGCCGGAGGTAACTCATTTAATGATGAATAATAATTAGGGAAAGAAGAGAAACGTGGTTTCAGGCATAATAATTGGTTTTTCTGAATCGATCCCGCATCTTAAGCCGGAATGAATTTAAAAAGAAAAATATTCTTGTTCAGAACTGGCACACCTGATATGCTTAGGGGATGGAAAAAAATCCAGCCGGGGAGGGTCATTTTCGTCCCCTGGACTATCTGAAGATCACTATCCTGGGTTTCGCTCTCCAGGCAACGTCTAACGCGATGCACGCCATTATCCTGCCGATCATCGTGGCTGTTTTTGTCGGCGCCGATAAAAAATCGACCTATCTGGGGCTGATGACTTTTGCGGGCCTGGTAGTAGCCACCGTCTTTCAACCCTTAGCAGGAACGATCAGCGACCGGGCAGGATTTAAATGGGGCCGCAGGAGACCTTTTATTCTCGCTGGCACTATTTTGGCGTTGATATTCTTGTTCGGCCTCGGATCGGTGGGTGGATATGCAGCCATTTTTATCATATGGTGCCTGGCACAGGCCAGCCTGAATTTCTCGCAGGGACCTTTCCAGGCTTTAATTCCGGACCTGGCGCCGGCCAATAAGCGGGGGCTGGCATCCGGGGTCAAAAGCCTGCTTGAAATAGCGGGCGGAGTGGCGCTGATGCGCGTCATCGGGAATTTCATGGGAAGTTATTCTCCGGCGGCCGGGAATTACTGGCTATGGTTTTCTCTGGGGGTGCTCTGCCTGGCGCTGCTGGTTACCATGATCATCACGGTTCTAACCGTCCGGGAAAAGCCTGGCGGAGGGGCAGTTCCTTTCCGGTGGTCGTCTATTTTTGCCGATCTTTTCAAGATCAACTTGAAAGCGAATTCAGGATTCGTCCTGTTCCTGGTTTCCCGGCTGCTCTTCCTCATGGCTTTGACCACTCTGCAATCTTTTTCCCTTTATTATTTCCAGGATGTAGTGGGCATTGCCAATCCGGCGCAGGTAACTGCCGACCTCATTACCGCGGTGGGAATCGCCATGCTGGTGGTGGTCTATCCGGCAGGCAGATTTTCTGATAGAATCGGCCGTCAGCCGATACTGGTAGGGTGTGGATTTCTAGCCGCACTGGGAATAGCGCTGATATTTTTCTTCCATAGTTACCATTTGATACTGTTTGCCGGAAGCCTGATCGGTATCGCCGCAGGAGCCTTTTTGAGCACGAACTGGGCGCTGGCGACGGACCTCGTACCGTATGGGGAGACAGCGCGGTATCTGGGTCTCACGAATCTAGCGACGGCGGGCGGAGCGGCGCTGGCCAGGCTCATCGGCCCGGCAATTGATTTTTTGAACCGCTACGGATCGGGGCTGGGATATTCGGTGATGCTGGGCGCATGCTTCTGCTATTTTATCGCTGGTTCGATCCTGATCTGGCGCATCCGGGTAAGAAAGGCTCGATTTATGACTAATGCGAGCCTCGGGGTATAAGCGAGGTTGTGAGAAATAATCAACTTTGATATACTGTTAGTGATGTGCCCCCGTCGTCTAGTGGCCCAGGACAGCGGCCCTTCACGCCGCCA
>DEUU01000307.1:0-487 GCA_002362735.1 Dehalococcoidia bacterium UBA3254 | reverse complement strand
ATTCCAGCCAGTGACCTGCTGAAGGTTATGCCCGGGAGAAAACCGAAATCCACTCATTGTCTCAATAT
Organism: Dehalococcoidia bacterium UBA3254; assembly: GCA_002362735.1. The sequence continues at coordinate 419 of DEUU01000307.1, read as the reverse complement.
GAACGGAATTCTCTCATGAGCTGGGGGATCCAGGCTGAAATTAAAGAATCGGAAATACTGTATTGGTCTCGAACGGGTCGTCTGGTAGCCGAGGAAATTACCCAGAGTAAGCACTCGGTAACCAGAGAGTCTCAAACCGTCTTATGAGGGAGTGGGACATTTTGACCACCCGTAATGAGTAATTTACACCCGCCAGTGACAGGACAGAAATTACTCCAGGTTAAAGTAGCCGCTGACCTGGTATGGATTGCTTAAATCCTTTTTAGGTTGAGGAAGTTCAACCTTCATTCCCAACATCAGGCCTTGCTTAACTCGTTGGACCACAATGATTACTCAGACTCCGAATACCCGATATTTTCTGTTTGCTGGCGTCTCGGTTATTGGCAGGGATTCAGAGGTTGAGTAATTCAAGGCATACG
>DEUU01000247.1:10051-11637 GCA_002362735.1 Dehalococcoidia bacterium UBA3254 | reverse complement strand
GCGGACACGCCCTGGGGCACATCAGAATATGATATGGCAGGAGCCGTGATGGGTGCACCTGTTGAGGTGCTCAAAGGACCGGAAACCGGATTACTGATCCCGGCCCAGGCCGAGATCGTCATAGAGGGTGAAATACATCCCTGTGAACTTGCCAGCGAAGGCCCCTTCGGCGAATGGCACGGCTATTATGGCAACCGGGGTTTGAAACCCGTTCAGGAGCCGATAATCAGGGTGAAAGCTGTCTACTACCGCCATAATCCCATCTTGACCTGTTCTCAACCTTCACTGCCGCCTCATACTTTTACTCTGTTGTTGGCATTGGCTGATTCTGTTTCTACCAGGATTAGGGTCGAAGATTTCGGGGTTCCGGGTATTCAAGGAGTTTGGACCTATTTCAACGGCAGCGGTGGATTATTCAATGTCATTTCGCTCAAACAAATGTATTCAGGCCACGCGGTTCAGGCCGGAATGATTGCTGCCCAGTTTTCTCCGGAAATGGGGGCCTATACGGTGGTCGTTGAGGAAGATATCGATCCTTCCAATCTTGAACAGGTACTCTGGGCTATGGCAACCCGGTCCAGATTGGATAAGCAAATCCACCTGGTCCATGGCTGCCATACCAATAATGTGAATCCCACCTTTTCTCCGGCTGAAAAGATGGATGGCGAAAAGAAAAGAATCATCACGCAGACCAGAGTAGTCATCGATGCCTGCCGGGACCTGTCGTGGAAAGATGACTGGTATCCCATGGCGAAAATGAAACCGGAGATGCGGGAAAATACCCTGACCAAATGGAAGTCAATTCTATCTAAATATATTTAATATTTTCGAATATCAGAGATTTAATTGAGATCCTTTTTTTAGAGAATCATATATCCCTGTGGTTACTTTCACGTCCTGCAGGCCATCAATTCCTGAGGCATTTGGCTCTTTATTGAGGCGAACACTTTCAGTAAAGGACTCTATTTCACGCAGGTAGACGTCACACTGAGGAAATTCAGTAACCTGAGTCCCTGAATCAGAAATCATTTCCAAACGTCCTCCGCCAAAATAACCCAGAGACCCGCTACAGCGGATAGTTGCCTGTGTGCCGTAAACAGTAAGGCCATTGGAAGGATACTTCATCATTCCTGCGGACAGGGAAGCCACTGATCCTTTACTTAAATACATGGAAGCCTGAATCAAACATTCCAATCCTGTCGCCTTCCAGTTTTTATCAGCAAAGGCCGCTAAAGAGGAAACTTCCTGGCCTGAGACGTAGCGTAATAAATCGATTGCATGAACTCCTGTCCCTATGAAAGCCGCTCCGCCGGCTGTCGCTGGATCGGTTCTCCACGTCGGTGCTTTATAGCTGGATTCCGCTCCCGCGGTCACATGCATATACTGGACTTCAACCATCAGAATTTCACCTAAAAGTTTAGCCTGGATTTTTTCTTTGACCGTCTGATGGACAGGATTATGCCTGAGATGAAAGCCGACGCCGAGTTTGACGCCGGCTTTCTGACAGGACTCAACCATTATCCGGGCGTCTTCCACAGTGATAGTCAGAGGTTTATCGCAGAGAATATGTTTTCCTGCTTGAGAGG
>DEUU01000247.1:9343-9777 GCA_002362735.1 Dehalococcoidia bacterium UBA3254 | reverse complement strand
CGCCAGCACCTGTTCTTTATGAATGTGATTGGGAGAGCCGATGTAGACGGCATTGATTTCTTTATTGCCCAATAAAGCTTCCAGAGAATCATAAGCCAGTGGGCAATGATGTTCCTGAGCGAATTGTTTGGCCCGCTGAATATCCCGGCTGTAAACTGCTATCAGACGGTTACTGGCGGCTTTCTGAATAGCGGGCGCCATAAATCTGCGAGCATGTCTTCCGATTCCAATGATGCCCCATTTCAGAGAAAAATTATCCCGCTGCATTTCCATATCCCTCTAATGCTTTAATCGTCTATACCCAGGTAGGGATAGGTCGTATATACTTCACAGCCTTTCTCGGTGATAATGACCTGGTCTTCGATATGGACACCGCCGACGCCTTCTTTAGTTACCAGAGAATCCACAGAGAACATCATACCTGGTTTCAGTAC
>DEUU01000247.1:8736-9018 GCA_002362735.1 Dehalococcoidia bacterium UBA3254 | reverse complement strand
ATGTTTACGGTCCGCTTCTTTACACAATTCGGCACCGGTATAACCCGGTTTCATTACGCTGAGGTTTTTCATCTGGTATTCATGACCTCTCTTCAAAAGATCAAGCTGGGCAGGATTGGGTTTTTTACCGCAGACGAAAGCGCGGCTGAAATCGCCAAAATAGCCATTATAGCAAGCGCCTAGGTCCAGATTGACCAGTTCCCCCATTTGAATGATGCGATCAGTATGAACACGCCTGTAAGGAAAGGTTCCGGGACCGGAGCTGACTGCCTCAGAGCATTG
>DEUU01000247.1:7551-8415 GCA_002362735.1 Dehalococcoidia bacterium UBA3254 | reverse complement strand
TCACATTCACGTATACCAGGTTTAAGCGCCTCGACTGCCGCATGTAAACCGGCTTCCGACATGGTGTAGGCCATTTTCATGCAAGCCTGCTCTTCGGGAGTCTTGATCTGTTCGGCTTCAATCATGACCTTATAACCATCAATATATGTGGCATTGGGAAGCTTCTTGGGGAATACGGTATGCATAGCCGGGGACCAAATATCCAAGCCAATACGTGCTTTCTTTATTGATTTTCCAAACATATCAACCATCTCGTCAATAAAGCCTTCGACCTCATTATCGAGTTCCATTTCAGGAGCATCACGGAAACGGTCGCTGGGAACCCAGGTCAGGGCCCTTGAGGCAAAATTGGGATCGGTAATCCAGATACCCGGGTCTCCTTCTCTGGGAAGTACCACGACCGGGCCGCCTCCCAGGCGAATGGTCGGCCAGTATAATCTTTTGATGCTGGTAACGTATCGGGCATTTTCCAATCTGAGAAGGATCAGATAATCAACCTTGTTTTTGGCCATGGCGTCCCTGGCCCTTTGCAACCGTTCGCGTCTCATTTTTTCAAAATTAATGCGGGTCTCCCAATCTACCTGCATCTGCCCGAAATTGACCGCTTTCGCATATTGAATGTTATATTCCGTTGTCATTTTACCCTCCAAATCGGATCATTATTTGTTGAGATCTTATATTCCAATAACTGATTTACAGGTTAACGCAAATACAATACTCTTTCTTTAAAATGACCTGCGCCGCAGCTCCTATATCCAGTCCCAGGTCATAAATACCCTGGTAACGGAGCTTTTTGTTGCCGACATCGATGACATAATCCACATAACTGCCCATCTGTACCACATTGAGAATCTTCCCTGGAAC
>DEUU01000247.1:501-7214 GCA_002362735.1 Dehalococcoidia bacterium UBA3254 | reverse complement strand
ACCTTATCCCCCGATCTCATGCCTTCCTGAATGTGCGCGGAAATGAAGCAAGTCTTATCATTGAATTTGCACTCAACTCGAACGATGGACGGCGAGCCTTCAAAAGGCGCGATCGTCCCCTCAATCAAATTGACCTCGCCGAAAAATTTGGCGACGAATGCGTTTCTAGGGGTACGGTAGATATCCATCGGACAACCGACCTGTTCGATCACTCCTTTATGCATCACGATAACGCGGTCCGAGAGGACCATGGCTTCTGCCTGGTCATGAGTGACATAGACCGCGGTAATACCGGTCGCCTGCTGGATACGAAGTATTTCGAAACGCATGGTTTCTCTCAAGCGGGCGTCCAGATTGCTTAAAGGTTCATCCATAAGCACCAACTTGGGATTATGAACCAGCGCCCTGGCCAGTACTACCCGCTGCTGCTGGCCACCGCTCAACTTGGTGACGTTACGGGATGCCATCTCGGACAGACCGACCAATTGCAGGATATCCTGGACTCTTTTCTCAATTTCAGCTTTAGGGTGTTTGCGTACTTGCAGGGGATAAGCCACATTGCCAAAGACCGTCATATGAGGCCAGACGGCATAGGATTGGAAGACCATGCCGATGTCCCGTTTTTCCGGAGGCAGCGAGAAACCCTTGGCCGGAGAGCTGACCAGTTCTCCACCGATGAAAATTTCTCCGCCGTTCAAACCTTCCAGACCGGCGATGCAGCGTAAGGTAGTGGTCTTGCCGCAGCCGGAGGGTCCCAAAAGGGTGATCATTTCACCTTTCTTGATAGAAAAACTGACCTGGTTGACAATCGTATTTGTGCCGTAGATTTTTACCAGGTCCTTAACGATCAGGTAGTCTTCTTGCTCAGCAGTCGGACTTATCGATTTTCCGTTGTTGGTGGGTTCACATACTTGTGCCAAATGATCATTCCTCCCTGTTATCGTTAGACCTGAATACCTTCACCGCCCGTAATGCGCAATAAAATCAACGCGGCGAAGAATAGAATTACAATCTGAACCAATGTATAAGCCGCCAATGCGCCAAAGGGAGTATTAGCCATGAAGTTATAGAGGGCTACGGACATGGTTTCAGTACCACTGCGGGCGAGCAAAAGTGACATGGAGACTTCTCTGGTGAAAGTCGTAAACAACAGAATCCAACCGCCAATAAATCCTGGCCATACCAGCGGTACAAGAATACGGCGAACGGTAGTGATCCATCCGGCGCCGCTCATGCGGGATGACTCTTCAAGGTCTGCTGAAAGCGAAATCAGAACTCCGGAAACGCTCCGCTGCCCATAGGTAAAAAAACGTACGATATAAGCCACTAGGATGATTTCCAATGTCCCATAAAGCGGAGTTCTGATCAATGCCTGCAGTATTCCAATGGCCAGTACCATGCCCGATATCGCTATAGGAAGAGTCGTAATGAAATCCAGCCAGCCGGCAGCCCAACTTTTTGTCCGGTGTATAGCGTAGGCAATGACGGTCGAAAGGATCATGGCAATTGTCGCGCCTGAAACTGCCAGAATCATGCTGTTAACGATGCCGTGGATCGCCAGTGGATTGACGAAAAAGACATAATTAAAATATTGGAATGTAAACTGGTTGATGTCGATGACACCGGTCCATCCTTTGGAAAAAGAGACCACCACCAAGATCCCGACAGGAAAAGCTACTGAGAAAATGACATATAGAATATTGAATGCCAGGGCGATGTATTTGGCTTTGCCAAGGTTGACCTCGGTCGGACGGTATCCACGACCCGTTACCGTGGCAAAGGATCGGGATGACATAATCCGTCTTTGCAGAACAATGGCCAGAATCGTGGTAGTGACCAGCAGTATGCCAAGAGAAGCGCCGAATCCATAATCCGGTGGAAAACGGGCCATGCCATCAAAAATCATAGTAGGGATCGTTTGAATGCCAAATGGATAGCCCAAGACCAGTGGGGAACCGAGATCCTCTATTGCCAGAACGAAAGCCAGAATAAAGGAAGAGATAAGTGCAGGCGCCACCAGCGGTAAAGTAATCTTGGTGGTGGTCTGCCACCAGTTGGACCCTGAAGTTCTGGCCGATTCTTCCACGGCGGGGTCCATGTGCTTTAGGGGTCCTATGCAGAACAGGTAAACAAATGGGGCATTGAACAGGGCGGAGACCCAGATGATACCCGGTATGGAATAGATATTAAATAGGCCGCTCTCCAGCCCCAAGACATCCATTAACGTCTTATTGATCAACCCGACTTTGGGTGACAATAGCAGACTCCAGGCGATCGAGCCGACCAATGTGGATACAAAGAAGGGAATGATGTTAAAGATCTGCAGAATACGTTTACCCGGCATGTTGGTGCGGGCGGTCAACCAGGCCAGGGAAACGCCAAAGATGCAGGACAGAAAAGCGCTGCCCAGGGCAATGATAACACTATTGCCGATCGCTTTGAGAACATGCGATTGAGCAAACTTGGTATAGTTATTAAGACTGAATTCAGACGTAAAAAGTCCGCTATCTACATGCAAGCTTCTCCAGAATACGATGGCCATGGGATAAAGAATTGCCAGGGAAATCATTGTTCCCAGAACAACCATAATGATATTTTCCGGGCGTTGAAGTTTCATGAGCGTGGAACGGATGAACCAGTATCCGTTCATTCCGGATGGCCTATCAGTTGCAATATTTAGAGCGGAATTCACCTTGATACCTCAAAAATCTTCATTGTTTATAATTCAATAGACTGGATTTTCAGGAGTGGGTATATCAAACGGTGCGACATACCCACTCCTGAATGGATTATTGACCAGCTTTATTATTATTTACCGAAGATTTGAATAGACTCGTCGCGTAATTTATTCAGCGTCATGCTATCCTGTGCTTTCCAGTCGATAGGAATGGCCTTGAGCTTATCCAGAGGCGGTGAATAGGCCTGGATCGGGGCAGGAACCGTCAAGCCGTCTTTGATGGCGATCGGGGCGACCAGATTGATGTACATCTGCATTCCTTCGTCGCCATACAGCCAATCGATGAACAATTTTGCAGCATTGGGATGAGGAGATTGTGAGAGAATACCATAAGGATGGCCCATCAGGGGTACCCCCTCCTTGGGGAACCAGGCTGAAAGGGCAATGCCGGTCTGAGCGCTGGTCTGTACAATGCGGAACGGATTCGTGATGGTTACCAGGCTTTGTCCCTGAGCAATATTGGCAGTCTGTTGCTGGGAACTGGTGCCGCTGGTAGGCTGCTGTTTGGCCAGATCGGCGAAATAGGCAGGCGGCAAGACGCTCTTCAGCATAATGTAAGCATAAAGAGCGGACTGGGATGAAGCCGGTGTAGGCCACTCTATCTTATATCCTTTCAGATCCGATGCCAGCAGATCAGTCCAACTGGTAATGGATTTAGCATAAAATTTGGGATTCGTAATGGGGGCGAAACAATAAGCGATGGCTGACTGCCAATAACCCGGTTCATAGGTAAGTCCAGCCGCTCTGGCCTTGGAATAGTTTTTATATTCCGGTGAATCATAACCAAGTAAAACATTGGCCTTCTTTAAATCATAGAAAAGAGCGGGATCGGCAATGGCGAACAGGTCAATGGTGACTCTGCCGGCTTTGACTTCTTCCTGGACACGGCTAGCCAGAGGGCCGGTTCCAAGTTGTTGGTGTTTAACCTGGAATGAGTCGGGAAGATTGTAGCGTTTCTGAAAGGCGGCAATCATTTTTTGCGCGCTTCCGGCATCTATAACTGCATCAACCCAGTTTAAGGTGCCTTCTTTAATGGCAGCCTGGACCTTCTCATCTGCTGCCGGTTTAGGTGCTGCAGGGGTAGTAGCCGCTGAAGATGGTGCGGCAAAGGACAGGGAGAGAACAATAACCATGAATACCATTGACCATTTTGCAAGTCGCATAGCTTAATAACCCTCCTTCTTTTTTTACTTATTGGTTTTTAATTTACCAACCTGGGTCTTTGCATCCCAGACTCTTTTCAGAGGATCGCTAATTTTGACGGCGAGCACACCAATATGCTCAATTTCCATGGAACAGATATTGCCGTTCTGGACAGGTCCCATTCCCGTATGATGAGTGCCGGTACTGATAATATCGCCGGGATAAAGAGCGGTTACCGTGGAGGCCACTTCGATCAATCGATCAATTTTATTAGCCATTTCTTCTGTACTGAAATCATGTCTTTCGCTTTTATCAACCCAGAGTCTGATGTTGATATGATGAGGATCCGGAATTTCGTCAGCAGTAACCAGGCAGGGACCCATCGGTCCGAAGGTGTCGAAAGATTTACGGAAATAGTATGATTCACCGATACCTCTGGCTGAGATATCATTAAAGCAGGTATAGCCGAAAACATAATCCATGGCTTTAGAAGCCGGCACCTTTTGGGCGAATTTTTTGATGACTACCGCTAATTCCGGTTCATGATGAAAAACAGTCGCTTTGACATCAGGAAGGACGACGGTGTCTCCGGGACCTATCACACAAGTACTAGACTTCAAAAAGAATTCTACGTTTGGCAGCTCGGTGCCTTCCTTGTAATTGCGTAGGGCGCAAACCAAGTGGATCGGTCGGGGAACAGGCGCCCGTAAACGGACGGAATCAACTGCAAGGCCCTTATGGTCCTTGATGATAGAGTTGATTTTGGACTTAATCTGGTCGAATTTGGCAATAAAATCCTCCACCAATTCCTGAGGATGATGGGCATCTTTTCTTAATACAGAGCCGATGTCAAATACCTTGTTGTCAGACAAGACGCCCGGTTGAAATTCATTAAAAAATACAAATTTCATTGCCCTTCTCCTTCTCGAATATTATTTGCCTATGGAAGCCAATCTCTTAAGATAAGCCGGCCAGACGTCCGGGTTTACAAGGCCCTCCGGTTTTTTCCCATCAAATACTTCAAGGATCCGTTTTACCAGTTCGCTGCCTCTTCTGACGGACGACTGAACGGTGACTCCGCCGATATGAGGTGTCACAATGACGTTAGGCATGGTTAATAACGGATTTTCCGGATTGACGGGTTCCTCTTCAAAGACGTCGGTGGCGGCTCCGGTAATCCATTTTTCCTGTAAGGCTTTAACCAGTGCTTTTTCATCGACAACCGGACCGCGAGCACAGTTGATCAAGAAAGCGCCGGGTTTCATGGCGCGCAATACGGTCTCATTGATTAAATGCTTTGTCTCATTGATTAAATTGATATGGAGAGATAAGAAATCAACGTCTTTAGCGAGAGCGCTCAGGCTATCTCTCTTCTCAACCCCCATGGCCGCCATACGTTCTTGACTGACAAAAGGATCAAAGGCCAAAACCCTGCAAGAAAAACCGGCTTTGCACATCCGTGCCACAGCAGAACCGATGGCCCCCAGACCTACCAGTCCTACAGTGGAACCTTTGAAATCAATGCCCATCTCGGTCTTTGGGTTGGCGTAAGGCCCTCGTATCGACCAATTCTTCTTCTCTTTCAAATCATGGTCGGCCCTGACGATTCTTCTGGCGATCGATATCATCAGTCCGACGGTGAATTCAGCTACCGCATCGGCGGTCAGGCCGACATTAGCCACTACCGGAACACCGGCTTTGGTGGCCGCCGCCAGATTAATTTTGTCGTAGCCGACTTGAGGCGTAGAGACAACCTGCAGCATGGGCGATGCCTGGATGATGCCCTCTGAGATGGTCGTGTCGGGAGCCACAATTGCATTTACATCCTTAACAAGGGGAATGATTTCTTTCTCCGTAATACCCGGACTAAAAATCATGTCAACTACTTTACCTAAAGACTCTTCCGCCCCAGGAAGATAATTAACTGTTCTGGTTAATAGTACTTTTTTTTTCATTACGACTCTCCAATTACTAAACTATATATTTTTATTATACAGTTCGGTTAAATACCATGCCCGCCCCAAGAATGCTTTTGACATGAACGATGACTCCATCCTGTGGATCGCAACACTGGACTACGTTCCGACCTAACCATCATGATTGTCAACCTCTACGCGCATCGGGATTATCCGGACAAACTGCGTCTGGTCAAGTTTGTCGATCCGGAAACGACCAGGTGCCTCGTCTTTCTGACCCACAACTTCACGATTTCGTTTATTACTGTGTCCGATCAGTATCGCTGCCGTTGGCAGGTGGAACTCTTTTTTCGTTGGCTCAAACAGCACCTGCGGATCAAAGCTTTTGACGGCACCTCCGAAAACGCCGTACTCACCCAAATCTGGATCGCCCTGTCGGTGTGTACTGGTAGCCATTAATGAAGAAAAAGCTTCATCTGAACAGCCTCAGCCTCTACACAATTTTACAGATTTAGAGCGTGTCACTTCGAGAAAAAGGCTATTTTAGAAGCCCTTGTACCGCTACCCTACCCGAAATCGAACACCATGCCAGACAACCAATTGCAATTAAATTGATAAGACATTGCTTTCCACGGGTGGCACTATAGGAGGGCTTTTTTTGACTGTCAAGGGATATTTTTCTGGAGTTTCCCGAGTTTTATTTTACCCAGTTTCATCCCAGAAGCTGAAGCAGATCTGAAAGTCAGGGGTTTTGGGGGAGACATCTTGATGCCCGTCTTATCAGGGAAGAGGAGATTGTAGAGCCCATCGGCGATGGCATGATTGAAACTTATCTCCCGTAGTCTGACTCCTGCAATTGAAGTTACCGGCATTCGGAGTTTGATTGGGTTTGGTAGTCTGGTAGGACCCCTAGCCCA
>DEUU01000247.1:0-133 GCA_002362735.1 Dehalococcoidia bacterium UBA3254 | reverse complement strand
GCCTTTCACCCCTATCCACAGTTCATCCGAGCGGTTTTCAACCCACACCGGTTCGGGCCTTCACGCACTGTTACATGCGCTTCACCCTGACCATGGATAGATCACCTGGCTTCGGGTCTACTCCACATAACTA
>DEUU01000018.1:3439-3574 GCA_002362735.1 Dehalococcoidia bacterium UBA3254 | reverse complement strand
GAACTCAGCAGGTTTATCTGGATGCAATGAAGGAAGGGCTAATGGAAATATTTATTAAAGCCGGAGCCGCTGTCAGCACTCCAACTTGCGGGCCCTGTTTGGGAGGATACATGGGTGTTCTGGCAGCCGGTGAAA
>DEUU01000018.1:0-3183 GCA_002362735.1 Dehalococcoidia bacterium UBA3254 | reverse complement strand
CTATTTCAACTACCAACCGCAACTTTGTTGGGCGGATGGGTAGCACTAAATCTGAAGTCTATCTGGCGAATCCGGCTATTGCCGCGGCCAGCGCAGTTGCCGGAAGAATTGTAACTCCGGATGATATTTAGGCAAAAGCTTTGGTTTATGTGTAAAAGAGGAAAAGATGGCTAAAGCACGCAAGTCATGGGTAGAAAAGTTACATGACGCCAAAGGATATCCGAAAGTCGAGCCTATTACCGAAGGCATGAGCCAGAGGTGGGGAAAAGGCACGGTGGTAATCCCCGCTCCTCTGGAAGTAGACTCCTTTATGCGTTCAGTCCCGAGAGGAAAATTGACCACCATAAATCATATTCGGGAGGCGCTAGCTCGAAAACATGGAGCGACCATCGGCTGTCCAATTACCACCGGGATCTTTGCATGGATCGCTGCACATGCCGCGGATGAGTTGGCTGTCAGCGGAGAAAAAGACATTACTCCTTACTGGCGGACTTTGAGAAGTGGCGGAGAATTGAATCCTAAATATCCGGGAGGAGTGCAGGAGCAGGCGTTGCGTCTAAAGGCAGAAGGACATGTTATCGAATTTTATAAAGGCAACAGATTGCCCAAGGTAAAAGATTTTCAAAAAAGTTTAGCCGAGTTATAAGCCTTGATACAGATTGATCGGATTTGACCAGAATGTTTTTAAAATAGCACTTTTTCCGGAGTTCTTGATTGCTATCTTCGTCTAAGGAGAATCAAATGATACTAAAAGGTAAAGTCTATAAATTTGGGTCAGATGTAAATACGGATGTTATTATTCCCGCCCGCTATTTAAATGTTTCTGAGCCTATGGAACTTGCAAAGCACTGTATGGAGGATATAGATCAAGATTTTGTTAAAAAAGTTAAAAAGGGAGATATCATCATGGCCGATGCGAACTTCGGCTGCGGTTCATCACGTGAACATGCTCCCCTGGCAATTAAATCGGCCGGCGTTTCATGTGTCATTGCCAGAAGCTTCGCTCGCATTTTTTTTCGTAACGCCATTAACATCGGTCTTCCCCTTTTAGAGTGTTCTGAATGTGTCGAAAACACGAAAGATGGTGAAATACTGGAGGTTGATCTTTCTACCGGGAAAATAGTAAATTTAACGAACGGTTTTAAATTTAATGCAAAGCCGTATCCTGAATTTATGTCCGAACTGATCAATGCCGGTGGATTGATAGAATATACGAAAAAGAGATTAGCTTAAAGGAGAAAACAAAGTGAATTATAAACTCGCTGTACTACCTGGAGACGGTGTTGGACCAGATGTAATGGCCGAAGGAATAAAAACCCTTGAAGCAATTGGGAAAAAGTTCGGTCATGACTTTGAATTGACTCGCGGGCTCATCGGTGGTGTCGCGATTGATGCCGAGGGAACGGCATTATCTGATGATACACTGGAAATGTGCAAAAGCAAGGATGCCGTGCTCTTTGGAGCTGTAGGCGATCCGCGGTATGATGCTCCAACGGCCAAGATTCATCCGGAAGATGGAATTCTGGCGATCCGCAAAGGTTTGGGATTGTTTGCGAATTTACGTCCGGTAAAACTATTTCCTCAATTAAATAATTCAACTCCCTTGAAACCGGAGATTGTAAAAGGTACTGATTTTATTGTTATCAGGGAACTCACCGGAGGCCTTTATTTCGGACGTCCTAAGCGGCAGTGGACGACCACGCTCGGTAGGAGAGCAGTGGATACCATGGCCTATTCGGAACAGGAAATTGAACGTATTGCTCGCGTCGGTTTCGAGGTGGCGAGCAAGCGTAAAAAGAAATTAATTTCGGTCGATAAAGCGAATGTATTGATTTCCTCACGGTTGTGGCGTTTGGTGACCAGTGAAGTAGCCAAAGATTACCCCGATGTGCAACTTGATAACATGCTCGTGGATACATGCTCAATGAGATTCATTCAAAGTCCCACTTCTTTCGATGTGGTGGTTACGGAGAATACCTTTGGTGATATTCTCACAGATGAAGCTTCTACCTTAACCGGCTCAATGGGCATGATGCCGTCAGCCAGTATCGGTGGAATTCCTCGGGTCGGTTCCAAGATTATAGGACTTTATGAACCTATTCATGGAAGCGCTCCGAAATATACCGGGCAAAACAAAGTGAATCCTATTGCCACTATCCTCAGCGTGGCCATGATGTGTCGTTACTCGCTGGCACTGGAGAAAGAGGCCCAGATAATTGAAAGTGCGGTCAATGACGTTCTATCCGAAGGTTATCGTACCTATGATATCATGTCTGAGGGGTGCGTTAAGCTTGGTACAAAAGAGATGGGTGATATTATCTGCAAAAAGATCACGATTCATCAGTAAAAGAGGTCACCATGGCAAATATTCAGATTTACGATACTACTCTCAGGGATGGAGCCCAGCGGGAAGGTATTTCTTTCTCGCTGGTAGATAAAATCCATATCGTTCAGAAGCTGGACGAACTTGGCGTCCATTTCATTGAAGGAGGATGGCCTGGATCAAATCCAAAAGATGCCCAGTTTTTTGCTCAGGCCTGTAAACTGCCTTTAAAATCCGCTAAGATTGTGGCTTTCGGCTCTACTCGCAGGCCTAAGATCAAAGCTGAAAAGGATGCTAATTTGGCTGCTTTATTGCAGGATGATATTAAGCTGGTAAATTTGGTGGGAAAGACTTCCATTTTACACGTGACTCAAGTCCTGGAGACTACCCCGGGAGAGAATCTGGCAATGATTTCTGATTCTATCCGGTATATGCGCGAAAAAGGCAAGGAGGTCTTTTTTGACGCGGAACATTTTTTCGATGGTTTTAAAGCGGATAAAGAATATGCTCTGCTCTGTTTACGCACCGCTGTTGAAGCTGGAGCGAGCGCTCTTATTTTATGTGATACTAATGGCGGGTCTCTGCCCGGCGAAATAAAAGAAGGTGTTAAAGAGGCTTGCCGGGTCTCAAAAGCACCGGTCGGTATCCATGCTCATAATGATTGCGGATTGGCGATTGCTAACACGCTGGCCGCGGTAGAGGCGGGAGCAACGCAAGTTCAGGGAACGATCAATGGCTACGGAGAACGCTGTGGCACTGCCACCCTCTGTGTAATTATCCCGAATTTTAAACTTAAGAGGGGTATTGATGGTATTAACACAGATGATTAGCCACGAGTACAGCGGGATTCCCGACATGCA
>DEUU01000230.1:733-6652 GCA_002362735.1 Dehalococcoidia bacterium UBA3254 | reverse complement strand
TTTTTAAATTTATTATGCCAACTATATCTTTTCGTAATTTTCTTGGATCACTCCATTTCATGGGAGACCAGAACCACTTGATTAATCTTTGAGCTTTAGCTTAAACAAATAAAATAGCGGATAAGTTAAAAACCATTCCGGATTATTACTTTATCCGCTATTCCCCTCACCCCAACTTTCTCAGCCAATCTGTTGATCGCAACCGGCTCACCTTCATGGGTTAATGTCAGAAGCAGTCTGGAAAGGGTTACAACTCTGATCTTTGTTTTTTCCCCTTCGATGATATTTTAGTCGGTATTGTCAAGGGCCGAGCAGTCATCACTCTAACCTCAGAACTTTCGTAGTTCCAGCCTCAAGATAAAGCAATAATATAATGGGAAGGGTTCTTCTTAAGGAAGCCATAGAAAGATTACTGAAAAGACACTCCCGAGCGATAAAATTCTCAGGATCGTTCCCTTTTATCGAGTTTTTGAAAGTTTTTGAATTTGAAACGTCAAGATACATCTGACATGATGATGTCCTTTAGTACGTAGTGTCTATTGGAAGGGCAATCCTCGAGAATGAATTCGCTATCAAGATAAAAGTAATCGGAGTAAAAAGAGTATAATTGCATCAAATATTCGTATAAGGTGAATATTATGAAAGCAGCTGTATCTACCGAATTTGGACCGCCAGAAGTCATTAAACTGGAAGATGTGGCTAAACCAATCCCTCTGAATAATGAGGTCTTGATCAAGATCCATGCTGCAGCCGTAACCGCGATAGATACGAGGTTTCGTTGTTCCACAGGAAACTTTGCGGGCTCCGGGAGACCTCGTAAAAAAGTGATATTAGGCTATTATTTAGCCGGAGAAGTCGAGGACGCTGGTAAAGACGTCAAACGGTTTAAGAAAGGTGACCGGGTATTTGGGGGAGATGTTTGGAGCACCGGGGCTTACGCAGAATATAAATGTATGCAGGAAAAAAAGGTCAGAGCTATAAAACCGACCAACATGAACTACGAAGAAGCCGCTATTCTTATTTATGGGGGAATAACTGCCTTGCCTTTTCTTAGAGAAGCCAGTCATATCCGAAAGGGAAACAGAGTCCTCATAATTGGTGCCTCTGGAAGTATCGGTACCTACGCGGTTCAACTTGCCAGATATTTCGGTGCGGAAATCACTGGGGTCTGCGGCTCTGCCGGTATAGAACTGGTAAAGTCCCTGGGTGCTTCTCAAGTCATTGATTATACCCAGGAGGATTTCACCAAAAGCGGGCAGACATACGATGTTATTTTCGATACTCCGGCTAAATATTCTTTTGCTTCCTGTGAAAAGTTGTTAACGAAACACGGTCGATATCTGACGACAGTCCCCTGGCCGAGAGAATTACTTCAAATGTTATGGACCTCAATTGCCAGCAGAAAGAAAGGCGTTTTTAGGCCCATGGGTTTAAGGTTAGCTCACCAAAAGGCTAAAGATCTGGCTTTCCTCGAAGAACTAGTTGAGGAAGGAACACTAAAGCCGGTGATTGATCGGGTGTTTCCTTTAGAACAAATAGCAGAAGCCCTCCGATACATTGAAAACGGGCCCAAAAAAGGGAATGTTGTCATAACTATCGGATAAAAAATGACATTTATGATTCAGCCATAGTTTCAATATTCCCTTTAAAAGAATAGGAGAATGGCAGTCAATACCTGATTCCTGAGTTGTTGTGCCCAGCTATAGATCCTATTGTGTTTCTATATCACTAGGTAGCTTGCCTTTTTAAGGCGAAGTCGAAATAATGTTTAGGGTGACTAACACATAATTATTGGGATTTCATTAAAAACGATCGTAAAACTTAAGAAATAAAAATATTAACATAATGATAGTTTAAGGAGAAGAAAATGACTTTTAAGGTTGTAGAATCATTTATTATTCCTGGTTTTGATAACTACGCAGGGTTACTAAAAAATATGGACGCCGTTTTTATCAGCGGGCACTGGAAGACAGAAGACGAGCTTATTTCTAATCTGAAAGACGCCGATGCAGTTCTGGGTACGGCTACGTTCCAGCCGTTCACCAGGCGTGTGCTCGGCACTTTAACCAAGTGCCGTATTATAGCCAGCAGTGGTATTGGGCTCGATCAGGCTGACCTGGAAGCAGCCACCGAATACGGGATAGCAATTACAAACGTACCGGATTACGGACTAGACGAAGTTTCCGGCCGGGCGATAGCTTTCATGTTTGCTTTAGGGCATAAACTCTTCAGGCTGGATAATATGGTGAGGACAAAGCGATTATCCGGCGTATTAAACATGGGGGCTGTTAAGGAGATAGTCCGGCCCATCTTCAGGATGCGTGATCAGACGCTTGGAATAATCGGCTTAGGAAGAATTGGCACAGCTGCGGCATTAAAAGCCCGAGGTTTGGGAATGAGGGTAGTTGCCTACGATCCTTATGTGCTTCCGGGAGTAATGGAAAGCCGCGGGGTTAAACCGGTTGACCTGGATACACTTATTAAGGAATCAGATTTCATAAGCCTCCATACTATTCTTACGGAAGAAACTCATAATATGATTGGCAGCGAAGAATTCAAGAAAATGAAGCCAACCTGTTATTTTATCAACACGGCGAGAGGCGGGTGTGTCGACCAGTCGGCGTTGATCCATGCATTGCAACAGGGGCTGATCGCTGGCGCCGGACTGGATGTAACCGCGGAAGAGCCTATTGCCGCTGACAATCCATTACTTAAGATGGATAACGTTATACTTACCGGTCACACAGCTGGCTATTCGGTCTCTGCCGATCCGGACCTCTTTTCTCGGCCAATGATCCAGGTGGTAAAAGCTTTAAATGGGGAGTGGCCTAATTGCGCGGCTAATCCCCAAGTGCGTAAGAAATGGCTGGAGAAGTGGGGCAAAAAATAGAGCGGAAATAAACTGATATTTATAGCATCGCATTATTTTTATTATTAAGAGTGCAATAGACTCTAAAATTGCGAAAATACTAAAAACAATGGTGAAGTGGAGATGAGGGCCTTCGATCAGATCTAATACTTCAATTGAAGTTTTTTTCAAAACGATTTTTTCTTATCTTGCCAGGTGGGGAGCCAAGAAACACGCAATGGCAATCTCCTAACTCGGCTGTATCCATCTCTGAGATCCTTTTCAATCTGGGTTTCATTCCAATTTGTTTTATTCCTTAATGATTATTGCTTTGCGAATTCTTGTTAATTGCATTCAAAACAATTTCAGCTATAGCTTCTCTAAAAAATGCAGTTCATTTCTGAGAGGCTTATTTCAGATTTGGTCGATTAAATTCCGAATAGCCTTTTTCCTTTCAGCAGTACCGCCGGCATCAATCCGGATGCTTTCACCTTCGATTACCAATGTATCCCTTTCCATGACACCAGCGGGCAATTTATCTTTATCATCAGATACTGTGAATGCTATTATATTACTTAGTCCGGAACAATCTTAAACAATTGTGTTACAGTTAACTCACTCTTTGTGAAAGGCTATTCCAACTTTGACCCCTTTAGCTTGCACCTTTTTCTCGATATCATTGGCATATTAGAGCCTTTGATTGCTATCTTATCTCCCTCCATATGGTATTATTTTAGCCGCCTCTAAGCGACTCATCATACCCATCGTAATACCCATGTGCCAGTAGCGACAGGTCATCAGCAGAAACACATTTTCCTTCAGCACTATTCACTTTAGCATTGCAATATGTTTTGGCCGCGTCTCTGGCTTTGCCCTCAGGTATTTTCATTTCATCTAACATAGTATCGATATCTTCTACTTTTACCATAGTTTTTTTCTTTTTGGACATTGACCTTCCTCCAATTATTTTGACTTTAATATTTTATTGAAAAATCAGTATTTTTTGAACCACTTTTCGGGAAGCAGAGCAATGCTATTTTAAACATGGCTACAACATGAGAATTGGTATCGCTCATGGGGTGGATCATTATTTTCAATCTAGGTTATTGCTAATTTATTTGACCCTGGTCGATAGAAACACCTGTAATCCCATTTGGGCTATTTGATCCTGAACTTCTTCAATACTGTCGACGTGGTCATCTTCTTCGTTCAGGATATGCTCAAGAATTTCCCGAGTAGCAAAGTCTTTAGCATCACCACATACTAGAATACCTTCATTATATCGCTTAACAGCATCTAGTTCGGCCTCATGGTCGTTAGCAAACATCTTGGGTACATCTGACCCGATATGCATCTTCTCCAGTTCGCTGACTATTGGAATACCTTCGAGAAATATTATACGTCCAATGAGCAACTCAGCATGCTTCATTTCGGTAATAGCTCGCTTCTGAATTGATTCATGAAGCTTATCATAGCCCCAGTTATCACATATCTCAGCATGAACCATATATTGGCTGACTACCGTTAACTCACGGGCTAATAAAGAATTTAATGTCTCGATGATTTTCTGATCCCCTTTCATCATTCACTCCTGTTTATTCTTATTTCTGCTTCCTAAGGATAATGATATACCAGCTTATCTATAAAGCAAGAACCTGAATTCACGATATTACGGGGAAAAAAGGTCTCGCATACAGTACAAGGTTAGCTAAATTAGTTTTTTCTGTGACCATTGTACCGCTTCCCTTAATTGATTCAAAATATTCATTTAAATACATCTATAAATTATTACATTAGTATAGTTCTTTATGAAACAGTACTGTTGAAAAATAATTAGCATTCTGACCTTAGAAATTTTTTTAATTAATTGTTAAGAATTACCTGCTAGATCAGCAGCTTTTCCAGAACTTTGCTGTCAGCTCCAAAATAAACCTTATCATCAATCCGAACCACTGGCCGGCGTACCAGCCTGGGCTCCTGCAGCATCAAATCAATCAGCCTATCATTACTGAGCTTTGCTAGATCGAGTCCCATATTTTTAACACTCGGGCTTCGGGGATTAAACATTTCGCTGACAGGGCGTCCCTGCAGCAGTTCGGCTATTTCTTGTCGGTTGAACTTGTTCTTGAAAAAATCACGCTCACTGAACTCGATTTTCTTCTGCGAAAGAAACTCTTTCGTTTTCCGGCAGGTATTTCAGCTTGCCCAACAATAAAAATCGACTTTTCTGGCCATTTTTCCCCTCCTTTAGCAATTTTAATACGGTAACCTTAAGTGTTTTGCATTAATATTATAATATTCGCCAGAGATTAACAAAATACGATGATGTTCCGCCCCCTAAAAACTGGACAAGAAATACTGCGATTTTTGAAAATGCTAAAATATCGTGAAAAGGAGCCAAAACATGAAGAAATCGCAATTTACAGCCGAGCAAATAGCCTTTGCACTCAGGCAAGCTGAATCAGGTACTCCGGTAGAAGAAGTGTGCCGCAAGATGGGCGTATCGGAGCAAACCTTTTACCGATGGAAGAAAAAATACCTGGGCATGGGTGTGGCTGAGGTTAGAAAGCTGAAGATCCTGGAAGAAGAGAATCGGAAACTGAAACAATTGGTAGCTGATCTCAGTCTAGATAAACAGATGCTCCAGGATGTCTTAAGAAAAAAAGGCTAAAGCCTGCTCAACTGCGGACTGAGAGTCGAATCCTGCAGGTATGTTATGGGGTGAGTATCCACCGGGCTTGCCGTGTCCTGGAGTGCCAGCGTTCGACCTACTATTACCGCAGCATCGCAGAAGATCAGGCAGCTTTAAAGATAAGAATCCGAGATATTGCTCAGTCTCGTGTTAGTTACGGGTATCGAAGAATTCATATCCAGTTACAAAGAGAAGGCTGGCAGGTCAATCATAAACGGGTTTACCGGCTATATAAGCAGGAGGGATTAATGATGCGGCCTAAAAGACATCACCGCCATGTGACCGGCAGTCGGCGAATGGTACGAATTACAGCTAACCATCCTAATGAGAGTTGGAGTATGGATTTCATGAGCGACGAGCTCTACAATGGGCAAAGAAT
>DEUU01000230.1:0-392 GCA_002362735.1 Dehalococcoidia bacterium UBA3254 | reverse complement strand
GTAATCGAGACGCTGGGTCAGGTATCCTCGATCAGGGGGTTACCTAAGAGCATTCGGGTAGATAACGGTCCGGAGTTTACCTCTAAGAGATTGGATCAGTGGGCCTACTTAAACAGGGTAGAATTGGATTTCAGTCGCCCTGGCAAACCTACCGATAATGGTCTAATAGAAGCTTTTAATGGCCGTATCAGAGAAGAATGTCTTAACCAGAGCTGGTTTCTTTCCCTGGAAGATGCACAGGAGAAAGTGGCAGATTGGCGCCAGTATTATAACCAGGAAAGGCCACATGGGGCTTTAGGGAATATGACGCCAGTTGATTTTATGGTGGATGCAATGTCACAATAGATGCACAATCGCGGTAAATCCTGTCCAGAAAATGGGGCATCCTCAAT
>DEUU01000318.1 GCA_002362735.1 Dehalococcoidia bacterium UBA3254 | reverse complement strand
GGCAATCTTTGCACCACCAGTATTGTGCACGCTTAAAATGACCGTATCGAATGATATTTCTGGAATTACAGAATTTACATTCAATAGTAGTATCAATAGATCTATTGAAGAGTTTATCCTGATGCTTTTCCAGGTCACTCAGATATTCCTCATGACTTCTCAATTGCTCGATGTCCCTGTACATAGCGCCAGTATATCATATTTTGTCCGAGAAAATAGAAACTGTCCAATTTTGCCTATTGACAGCAATCCTATACGTATAGTATTATCTGAATACCTACCTACCTTAACATCTCAGATAGTTGCAAGAGTATTAGTTGCAAGTGATATATATTATGACACGATAATTCCCGAATTCGTGAATCCCATTGCTACTGATTTACCTATATTTCTGAGTGCGATACTAACCAAAAGTTGCGATATCAATATTAGGAGGTTAAAACAATGAGAAGATTCTCGGTAATCATCAGTCTCCTGGTAGCCCTGGTATTAATCGCAGGCGTCGTCGGCTGTAGCCAGACTCCTGCCCCGACTACCACCGCTCCCACCACCCAGGCTCCCGCTCCCACTACTACGGCTGCGGCCACTACTGCCGCACCCGCTCCCACCACCTCCAAGCCGGCTACCACCACAGCTCCGACCACTACTGTAGCTCCCGTCACCACGGCTGCGGCAAAGGCCAAATACACTTTGGCCGCGTGTCCCATGGGCGTAGCGGCACCTCTCCCGGAAGGAAATGATCCTCCTCCCTCAGGATTAAGCCTGTTTTATTCAAATTATGCTAAACTTGTAGGCACCAAAACCAACGGCCAGGTAAAAATTGATAATTACTATGGAGCGACCCTGGTACCGACCAACCAGATTGTCGATGCCACCAAAAATGGTATCTGCGATATCGGCACTTGTGGTCAGGATAAGGAACCCGGCAAGCTGCCTCTTTCAATGGTGGTCATGCAGCCCGGTTATGGCACGGACTACTGGGCCCAGTGTATGGCTTTCTGGGACCTCATGAACCAGGAACCCCTTCTATCCGAATACGGTCAGCATAATCTCCTTCCTCTGGGAAATGTTTTTCTTCCCGATAATTATATAATATCTACGAAACCTCTTCGCACCGTTGCCGATCTTAAAGGTAAGAAAGTGGCAGCTGTCGGGCTGCCAGCGCAGACTCTGCAAGCTTTAGGGGCCGTACCGCTCGCCTTGGGTCCCCAGGAACAATATGAAGCGATACAAAAGGGGACTATCGATGCTATTATGGCCGGTTTTTCTCCGATTGCCGATTTTAAATTCTATGAACCCGCTAAATATATCGATTTATTCCCGATGGGCGGGAAGCTGTATCCGGTGCTGTTTAACAAGAACTCCTGGAACAAGCTGCCGGCAGACATCCAGGCTGTCTTCAAGGCTTTGCAACCGGAGACGCCTAATATGTGTCTTAGTGCCTTTTATCGCCAGGGCCAGCCCCTGTTCCCCTTGTCAGAGAAAATTGTCAAGGCTAACAACATCGAGGTTATTAAACCCAGTGCCGAAGATATCACGGCTTTACAAAAAGTTCAGGCTGGATTTGCCGCTGCATGGGCTGCTGACACGGATAAAGCCGGAAAACCGGGCAGCAAGCTAATGGCAGATTACAAGGCCCTGATAGAGAAGTATACCAAGATCAGTACTAATCCATTCAAATAGTTAATATCCAGTTAATTCAGAGATACTATCAACAGGTGCTCCTGGCTTCCAGATTCCGGGAGCACCTGTCACATATCCTGATGGTACCGCAGATCGACCCGCTTTACACAAGATTGAGATTGGCAGTTTTTACGGAGCAGGTTTAAGTGCATCACCGATAAATCTCTTCATTGTATCTTCAAAAAAGGAAGCGCATATGAAAAAGCTAAAATCAATAATAATCTACTACTCCGCCACGGGCAACACCAGAAAGATAGCCCGCTCTATTCAAGCCGGAGTGAAGCGGGTGCTGGGAGATTGTGATATTGCCTCCGTTAAAGAGGCCAAAACTATTGATTTCAACAAGTATGACATGATTGGCCTCGGTGCTCCGATATGGCGTCGGAGGGAACCGGAAAACGTTCAAATCTTTATACGGAACCTGCCTGCTTTAAATGGAAAATTCATTTTCCCGTTCTGCACCCACGGCGTCGGGCCCTCTACTTTTATGTACCGGGTTACCAGAGCACTCACAGGTAAAGGAGCAACATATATCGGATACAAAAACTGGTATGGCGGAGTAAACCAGCTTGCCTGTATGCCTAAACCTTATCCTACGGACGGCCATCCTGACGATATAGACCTCAAGGAAGCAGAGGATTTTGGAAAGGAAATGGCCAATCTTGGCCAGAGGATATCTATGGGAGAGACCCAGCTTATCCCCAGCATACCGGTCTGGAAAGAGGGTGAAGACCCCCTCTGGAAACCTGATAGTGTCAAGAAAGGGCCTCTATACCATCAGGTAGTCGCACTTGACAGGCAGGTTAAGGCGGAGAGGAAAATCGATCTGAAGAAATGCAAGCAGCCAGCCTGTACTCTATGTGTAGAGAACTGTCCCATGGAAGCGATCGACTTCTCTGTTACTCAGATCTTCAAGAAGCAGTGTATTGTTTGTCACTTATGTGAGAGTGTCTGTCCTGAGGGAGCAATTGAATATGATCATGAGCCTTACTATACCATTCACGTTGATCATGGATTTTATGATTTTAAGGACTTGCATGAGCAGGCGGCCAAAGGACGCTTTAGGCCCTTAGTACCCTGGGAGAAGATCGGTACAGATGGTCCCGGATATAAAAAGGACAGGCATCCCCGTTATGTCATCCCGGACTAACACTGGATTACAACGAAAAATATGCATGTTCTACCAGGTGGCAAATGGTTTTTAATCATATTCCACGTCTACAAACGAAGCAAGATAGAACAAGCACCAGATCGATAGGAGGAGATCTCAATGAAAAGCATCATTGTATATTATTCATTTTCAGGGGGTACTCACAAGATTGCTCATGCTATTCAAAGAGGGATCAGCCAAGTTGCCGGGCAGTGTGATATCGCTGCCATAAAAGGCAGCTCTGGTATACCCGGTATGAAGCCGGCTGATTTACTAAAATATGATCTCATCGCATTCGGTAGTCCCGTCTGGGGTCTACGCCCTACCCCTAACATGATGGCCTTTATTAATAGTTTACCCAAATTACCGGGAAAACAGTGCCTGGCTTTTCTTTGTCATGGGCTCATGCCCACTCGTGCTCCTCGTACTATAGTCAACACCCTAAAATCGAAGCAGGCAACGATCATTGGTTGGAATGACTGGTTTGGAGCCTGTT